>JBDSMK010000059.1:0-9414 GCA_039915905.1 Ilumatobacteraceae bacterium | reverse complement strand
GGCCGAAGCGGAGCAAGCGTAAGGCTGTGGCGGCAGGTGTCGTGGCGGTGGCACTCGTCGGCGCTGGCGTGTTCGCGATCACCAAGATAACCGGCAACTCTTCGGCCAAGGGCGGCGCAGCATCGTCCGTCGAGGTCGGAAAGCAACTCACCGATTCGTTGAACAACGAAGACCTACTTGGTGTCATTGATCTGCTGGTACCGAACGAGCGCGACACGTTCCGGCAGCCATTCCTCGACACGGTCTCGAACTTGAAGCGAATCGAAGTGCTCGACAAGGGTGCCGATCCGAGCAAGGTGGCCGGACTGGACATCAAGCTCTCCGACGTGAGCGTCAAGGAGGACAAGCCATCGGCCGACGACATCGTCAACATCCGGATCACCGCAGACGACGCCTCCACGGTGGACGGTACGAAGTTGCCGATCGGACCGCTGCTGATCGATGAGGCGTTCGGCGGGAAGGTGCCTCAAACACAGCCGTCGATCGGTAACGAACCCGTCGACTGGCGCCTCACCACGGTGAAACGCGACGGCCGCTGGTACCTCAGCGTGTTCTACACGATTGCCGAGACGGCTCGGGCGAGGACAGACTCAGCCAAGGTGCCAGCGCAGCCGGTGCAACTCAACGGGGCCGACACCCCCGAGCACGCAGTCGACGACATGTTGCAGGCGCTCAGCCGCTCCGACGTCGAGGGGCTCATCGGTCTGCTCAACCCACGCGAGTTCGAAGCGCTGCAGCGTTACGCGCCGCTGTTCCTGAAGGATGCTCAGAAGGAACTGGACAGCCAAAAGATCGGTGTGCGGATCAGCAACACCAAGTACACCGTCAACGGTTCGGGCAACCATCGCTCCGTCGGGATCGACGCCTTCAAGATCACTGCCAACGATGGCAACGACGACGTCGTGGTCGAACTGAAGGATGACTGCCTCACCATGACCCGCGCCAACGATTCGGCCGACCTCTGCTCCGGCGGCGTGGACGGTGCACTCACTCAGTTCGGGGTGACCGACAACAAGCAGGTCAAGAACTTTGTCGGCGCGATGCGCGATGCGTTCGCCGGTTTCAAGCCGACCGGTATCGCTGTCGATCAGGTCGACGGCAAGTGGTACATCAGCCCGATCGGTACCGGAGCCGACTTCTGGGTTGCGGTGCTCAAGTCGCTGGACAAGAACAAGATCGTCGATGTCATCGACAGCACGAAGGCGATGATCAACTCGTTCGAGACCGGCGATGTGTTCAACACCGACGCTTCGTCGGCTACCACCACGACCACCACCGGCTGAACGCTTCCCCGTCCACAACACCGTGGCGAGTGTCAGTCGACGTGGATCGGCACCGACACCACCACGGTGTGTGGCCGATACAACAGGCGAGCCTTGAGCATCAGTGCCGACTGGTTGTGCAACCACTGGCTGCTCACCTTGGTGACGAACTCGGGGATCACGACCGTGATGATGTCATCGTCGCGTTCGGCGTCGATCTCGTCGATGTAGTCCAGGATCGGCCGGGTCAGCTCGCGATACGGCGAGGACACCGTGTGTAGTTCGATGTCCACGTCGAACTCGTCCCACTGCTCGCGAAGTTCGTGTTCCTCCTCGGCGTCCTGCACCACGGACAGCCCGATGATGCGGTCAGGCGCAAGGCTCTTGGCGTATTGAATCGCGTCAAGCGTGCCCCGGTTGAGGCTCCCGACGAGCACGACGACGTAATGGGTGTGGCGCTTCGAGCGGTATCCCGCCTCGGCCTTCACCGCCGCGCGGACGCGTTTGTAGTGGCGGCCGATCGAGTAGAACCCGAGCACCATCAATGGGATCAGCGCTGCCGGAATCCAGGCGCCCTCAGTGAACTTGGAGATGACCACGATCAGAGCAGTGGTCAGTGTGGTGGCTGCGCCGAGCCCATTGATCATCATGTTCTGACGCCAACGCGGCTCGCGCAGTCGGAGGTGATGGACCACCATGCCGGCCTGGCTGAGGGTGAAGCCAGTGAACACCCCGAATGCATATAGCGGGATGAGTCTGGAGATGTCACCGTCGAACACGACGACCAGAACGCCGGCGATGATCGCTAGGAAGACCACCCCGTTGGAGAACACCAGTCGGTCGCCACGGTTGGCGAACTGCCGCGGCAGAAAGCCGTCAGTGGCGATAATCGACGAAAGCCTGGGGAAGTCGGCGTAGGCGGTGTTGGCTGCGAGGACCAAGATCGCGAACGTGGAGATCTGCATTATCCAAAACAGCACACCCTTGCCGTCATACACCTGCTGAGCCATCAAGGCGATACCCGTCGGATCGTTGTCGCCGCGGACCGGACGCAACTTGGCGGCCAAGACCGACACCCCGACGAAGCAGGAGCCGAGGATCACTCCCATCCACACGAGCGTGGTCGCGGCGTTCTTGGACTCCGGCTTCTTGAACGCAGGTACGCCGTTGGACACGGCCTCCACACCCGACAGAGCCACGGCGCCGGAGGAGAACGCCCGCAGCAAGAGCAACAGGGTCAATCCCTGCGCCCCTTTGGAGAGTTGCACCGCCTCTTCGCTGACCTTGTGCGGGTCGATCTGGTCGATGTTCTTGAGGATGAACACGCGCACGACCCCGACGGTGATCAGCACCAGCAGGGAAATGATGTAGACGTAGGTCGGCGGGGCGAACAGCGACCCCGACTCCTTCAGGCCGCGCAGGTTGGCGACCGTCATCCCGAGGATGCACACGAGGCAGATCGGGACCGTCCACTTTTGGTCGAAGCCGAACGCCGATTTTATGGCCAGCACTCCGCCGGCCACGCTCACCGCCACCGTGAGGATGTAGTCGACGAGCAACGCAGAACCGGCCACCAGAGACGGCACGGTGCCCAGGTTTTCCTTGCTGACGATGTAGCTGCCACCGCCGCTGGGATATGCGAACACCGTCTGGCGGTAGCTCGTGATGACGATCACCAGCAGCACTGCGACGACGATCGCGATCGGTATCAGTTTGGTGAAAGCGGCATAGCCGACGGCCGCCTGACCCAGTAGGACAGCCAGGATCGCGTCGGTGGCATAAGCCGTGGACGAGATCGCATCGCTGGCGAACACGGGAAGGGCGATCTTCTTTGAGATCCGCTGGTGTCCTTCGTCCGCGGTCGCAATCGGCCTGCCGATGAGAACACGCTTGAGGATCGACATAGCGGGGCGAGCATAGAGCCATGTCCGCCGGCAGTCGGCCATCGAAATGTCGCATTTGGGTTTGGCATCGACAGGTTGTGTCGAGGGCTCCGTCGCGTCAAGATTCATCCGGGCTGGCAGCGGATCTCGTTGACGGCATCGGACTGGCCTGCAGCCGACTGTCATCAGCAGACTGCCATCAGCCAACTGCCATTAGTCAACTGCCATCAGTCGAATAGAGGAGACCGTATGCATGTGGTGATCGTGGGATGCGGCCGGGTGGGCTCGTCGTTGGCTCGTGATCTGCTGGGCGCTGGTCACACCGCAGCTGTCATCGACCGGCGACCGAGTGCCTTCGAGCGCCTTGGCAAGAACTTTGCGGGAATCACGGTCGCGGGCATCGGCTTCGACCGTGACCGATTGATCGAGGCCGGGATCGAACGTGCCGAGGCAGTCGCTGCAGTTACCAATGGCGACAACTCGAACATCCTCGTGGCTCGTGTGGCACGCGAGACCTTCGGTATCGAACGTGTCGTTGCACGCATCTACGATCCGCGGCGAGCAGCCATATACCAGCGACTTGGGATTGCCACGGTGGCTACGTCGCTGTGGACCACGGAGCGAGTTCTGCGCCGGGTGCTACCCGATGCGCCGGCGGTCGAATGGGTCGATCCGAGCGCCAAGATCTCGCTCGTGGAGCGCACCCTCGGCCCGACATGGGCCGGCCACTCGTTGCTCGATCTGGAAGACACGGGAAGGCGGGTGATGGCCATCAGCCGGCTCGGCAGCGGCCTGCTGGCGACGCCGGAACTGATGATCCAGGAAGGCGACATCGTCTATCTGGCTGTTACGTCCGATGCGGTCGGTTCACTCGATGCGGTCAGTTCGGGACCGAGCGGACCAGCCGGGCAGACATCTACACATCCGGGGGGCCACAAGTGAAGATCGTCATCGCAGGAGCGGGGAGTGTCGGGCGGTTCATCGCCGAACAGCTCGTGGCCAACAAGCACGAGGTGACGATCGTCGAGAGCGACGCCGAAGTGGTGGCTCACCACAGCGCCGAAGGGGGAGCGACATGGCAGCGCGGCGACGGCTGTGACCTGGATGTGCTCAAGGCAGCGGGTTTGGAGAACGCCGATGTCGTTGCGGCAGTCACGGGTGACGACGAGGACAACCTGGTGATCTCGCTGCTGGCCAAGCAGGAGTTCGGTGTGCCGCGGGTCGTGGCCAGAGTGAACAACCCGAAGAACGAGTGGATGTTCAATCAGATGTGGGGTGTCGACGTGGCTGTGAGCACCCCTCACCTGATCACCGGTTTGGTTCAGGAGGCTGTGACTGTCGGGTCGTTCGTGCGGCTGATGTCGTTCGAGCGGGGCAAGGCACGTTTGGCCGAGGTGACCCTCGCGGCGTCTTCACCCGCAGCCGACAAGGAGATCGTCGAGCTTGGCTTCCCCCGTGAGGCCACCGTCGTCGCGGTGCTCCGTGAGGACAAGTTGGTGGTTCCCCACGGTGACACCACGTTGCGCGTCGGCGACGAGGTAATGGTGCTGATCACCGATCAGAGCGAGCCAGCGGTGCAACGAATCCTGGTCGGCGAGTAGACCTCACCCGAAGTTCAGATCAGGAGTCGTGCGGGAGCAGGGTGTATGCCGGATTGAGCATCACCCTGCGGCCGCGCTCGTCGTGGGCCACTCCTTCGAGCAGTATCGCTCGGTTGTGCTCCACGCCGCCGAGGTGGCGCCGACCGGTGAACACCGCCACCGCGTTGCCGGTGCCGTCGCTGACGGTGATCTCGAACGCAGGGATGCCGGAGCGTGGCGTGACCCGCATGCGCGTGATCTCTCCACCGACGCGCACCGGGACACGGCACTCGACGTCGGCCATCGCTGTCAAAGCCAGCCCATGGAAGCGTTCCTGCAGCCGTTGGTCGTCGATCTCGCGACTGGTCGCCTTGAGCCGTTTGGCGAGATCGCGCAGACCCATCGGCTGTGATACTAACGGGCTGCCCCGTAGCGTATTGCGCCGTGAAGACACGGACGTTGTTGCTCCTAGCCGTCTCGTGTGGGTTGGTGATACTGATTGCCGGGGGCATCCAGCTGTTGCGTGTATCCGGGCAGACCAACAGCACCACGACGCTCGCCGTCGATCAGCAGGGCAGCGCCGGTGATGTGAGCGTCACGTTGCTCGGCGTGCACGACGACACCACAACGATCCGCGCCACGATGCAGTTGGCCGGTGTCGCCGACCCGGCTGGCACGCAGGGGTTCACCCTGGTCGCACCCGATTCGGTGGTGGCGCCAGACCCAACTGCGCCCGGGGCTTGTCAGGCGATAACAGTGGCTGCGCAGACCTGTGACCTGGTCTTCCCGGTAGCCGGGCTGAAGGGCGACGTGCGCCAACTGCTGTTCCACCGCGCCGAGGACCAGCTCCGCTGGTGCCTGGCCGGCTGCAACGAGTAGCGCTGCCACCAGCCGGAGGTTCGTGGTCGGGAAGTGATCCAGCTACGGTGATGCGGGCACGGCCCCCGAGCCCACTGGAGCTGAGAATGTCCGACAATCCGCAGGTCAACAGCCAGACGCACTTCGACTTGATCGTGGTCGGCGGCGGCCCCGGCGGATATGGCACCGCGCTGTACGGCACTTCTGCAGGGCTGAACGTGGCGATCATCGAAAAGGACGCGATGGGCGGCACGTGTCTGAACCGTGGGTGCATACCGGCCAAGGCTTTCCTGGAGACGGCGGCGGTGCAGCGGCACGTGGCTGGCGCAGCCGAGTTCGGCATCGAGTCAAGTGCGCCCACGGTGAACTTCCAGGTTTCGCAGCAGCGCAAGCAGCGCATCGTCGACGGCATCGTCAAGAACCTCACCGGGTTCATGAAGTCGAAGAAGATCACCATTTTCTCCGGTGTCGGGTCGCTCGGGGCCGGCCGGCAGGTGACGGTTGCCCATCCCGATGGCGCGTCATCGACGATCACTGCCGACCACGTGGTTCTAGCCACGGGTTCGATCCCGCGCACCATCTCTGGGTTCGCCGCCGGAGGCCCGATCATGACCAGCGACGAAGTGCTGATGCTGGACTACATACCGGCGCGCCTCGCGGTGATCGGCGGGGGGGCCATTGGCTGCGAGTTCGCCAGCACGTTCGCCGACCTAGGTTCGAAGGTCACGATCCTCGAAGGACTGCCGAAGATCCTTCCTGGTCTCGACAGCGATGTCGCCAACGTCGTGCTGCGCAGCTTCACGAAGCGCTCGATCGACATCCGCACAGGGGTCACCGTCACCGGTCACACGCCCGACGAGCGTGGCGGCACCACCGTGCACTTCGGCGATGAACATCTCGAGGTTGACGTCGTGGTCGTCAGCGTCGGACGCAAGCCGTTCGCCGATCAGCTCGGGCTGGAGGGCACCGCGGTGCAGGTCAGCAACCGCGGCTTTGTGGAGGTCGACCCATGGTGCCGCACGGGGGAGCCGGGCGTGTACGCAGTCGGCGACCTGATCAACACTCCGCAACTGGCCCACGTCGGCTATGCCGAGGCGATCCTGGTGGTCAAGGACATCCTCGGCGAGGATCCTCTCCCTGTTGCATATGACCGAGTGCCGTGGGCGATCTACTGCCATCCGGAGGTCGCCTTCGTCGGCCCCAGCGAAGAAGCCGCGCGTCAGGCCGGCATCGAAGTGGTCGTGGCCAAGCATCAGTTCCGGGCCAACAGCCGGGCACAGATCCTCGGTGAGCTCGATGGGTTGGTGAAGATCATCGCCCGCAAGGACGCGAACGGCGGTGCTGGTCAGATCCTCGGCGTGCACATGGTCGGACCGTGGGTCACCGAGCAGCTCAGCGGCGGCTATCTGGCCGTCAACTGGGAGGCCACCGTGGCCGAGGCCGCAGCGTTCATCCAACCGCACCCGAGCCTCACCGAGCTGTTCGGTGAGACCGTATTGTCATTGACGGGCCGCTCGCTCAACACCTGAGCAGCGCACCCCGCTGAACCCCTAGGAGCAACACATGGCCGACGTCACCCTCCCGCAACTCGGCGAGGCCGTCACCGAGGGCACTATTACCCGCTGGTTCAAGCAGATAGGCGACACCGTTGCCGCCGACGAGCCCCTGTTCGAGGTCAGCACCGACAAGGTCGACACCGAGGTGCCGTCGCCGGTGGCCGGCACGCTCAACGAGATCCGCGCCCAGGAAGGTGACACTGTTCCGGTGGGCACAGTCATCGCCGTGGTCGGCGACGCCGCTTCAGCCCCCGCTGCAGGGACCGCGGCACAGACCCCTGATCCTGAGGGTGCCGCCGCGCCCGCTGAGGCGGAGCCTGTCGTCGAGGCGCCGCCAGCTGCAGCGCCTGCGCCTGTTGTCGAGGCGCCGCCAGTCGCAGCGCCTGCACCTGTTGTGGAGGCGCCGCCAGTTGCAGCGCCTGCGCCTGCCGCTCCGGTTTCGGCTGCAGCACCCGCAGCTCCATCCGGAGCAGTCGGGGACAAGCGTTTGCTGTCGCCAGTCGTGCGTCGCCTGGTGACCGAACACAATCTCGACACCTCCTCGATCACCGGTACCGGGCCAGGCGGGCGGATAACCCGCGACGACGTCCTCGACCACATCGACCAACTCGGTGGCACTGTTCCTGCCGTGTCGACCGAGCCGCCAGCTGCTGCCGCAGCACAGGTGCCGCCGGCGGTACCGGCACCGGCCGCGCCTGCGCCGCAGCCAGTGGCCGTGCCTGCAGCTGCACCGCAGCCTCTGGCAGCCACAGCACCGAGGCCGAGTCCGGTCCAGCAACCGGCAGCGGCGATCGCCGGCGACCACGACCGCTCCATAAAGCTCACCAAGATTCGCAGGCTCACCGGCGCGCACATGGTGATGAGCAAAGCTGTCAGCCCGCACGCCTTCAGTGTCGTGGAAGTGGACTACGCTAACGTCGACGTCACCCGCAACGCGGTGAAGGCCGAGTGGAAGGCCGCCGAGGGATTCGGACTCACCTACCTGCCGTTCATCACCCGTGCTGTCGTGGAAGCGCTCGAGGTGTTCCCGCTGCTCAACGCAAGCCTCGGCGAGAACGACATTGTCGTGCACAGCGTCATCGACATGGGCATCGCCGTTGATCTGGACTACGAGGGGCTGATCGTGCCAGTCATCCGTGCCGCAGAAGGCAAGCGACTGCGGGCGATCGCACGTGAGATCAGCGATCTCGCGGCGCGAGCCCATAGCAAACGGTTGGGTCCGGACGAGATCAGTGGAGGGACGTTCACGATCACGAACAACGGTTCAGCCGGGAGCGTGCTGACGATGCCGATCATCAACCAGCCGCAGGTGGCCATCTTGTCCACCGACGCAATCGTGCGCAAGCCTGTTGTCGGCAAGCTGGCCGATGGCGGGGAGGCGATAGTCATCCATCCGGTCGGCAACCTGTCGATGGCGTGGGACCACCGGGTCTACGACGGGGCCTATGCGGCGGGCTTCCTCGTGAAGATCAAGGACGTTCTAGAGACCAGGGACTGGTCAGCGGAGTTGTGAGATGACGCTGCGCGTGCGCTGGTTGGGGCGCGTTCCTTATCGCGAGGCCCTCGCAGTACAGAACGCGCTGTTCGAACACGGTCGCGAGCAGCATCTGCTGTTGTTGGAGCACCCGCATGTGTTCACTCACGGGCCGCGCGCCGACTTGGCAGCGAACATCAAGGTGAAACCTGAGGCTGTAGGCGCCGAGTTGGTGGCCGTGCGGCGCGGTGGAGATGTGACCTACCACGGGCCCGGCCAACTCGTTGGCTACCCGATCGTGTCGGTCGCCAACGCTTTCGGAGCGGCAGACCACGTGGCCACGATCCAACGGCTGATCGTCGCTGCGCTGGTTGAGATCGGGGTCGCCGATGTCGGATGCTTGGCGGAGCACCCCGGCGTGTGGGTCGGTGTCAGCGGGCCTGCGCCGCGCAAGATCTGCGCGATTGGCGTACGCCTCGCCCGCGGTCGCACGATGCACGGCTTCGCGCTCAACGTGGCCCCGGATCTGCGTTACATGCGCGATTACATCGTGCCTTGCGGGATCGCCGACCGGCCGGTGACATCGCTGGCCGAAGAGGGTTTCGACGTGCCGATGCGGACGGTGGTCGACGTCATCTCCCGTCTCGCTGCCGACATGTGGGGCAGCGGTTCGATCGAGCGCCAGGACGTTGCCTGGAAGCACCGACCCGACGATCTCGCGCCGTTTTCGCGCGGTGCCGGCGCCGGCACCGTCGTGCGTTCACCAGCCGATCACGGTTTAGCGGCACCGGGTGGGCGGGC
>JBDSMK010000494.1:0-4183 GCA_039915905.1 Ilumatobacteraceae bacterium | reverse complement strand
GCGCCGAGCTCGCCGACCCGACGGGTGACGATTGCCACCTCTTCGTCGACGTCCTCCGGCAACGGCAGCACCACCGTGTTGAACCGGCGACGCAGTGCCGCGGAGAGGTCGTTGATTCCGCGGTCGCGGTCGTTGGCGGTGGCGATCAGGTTGAAGCCGGAGACGGCTTGCACCTCGCCGGCCAGTTCCGGCACGGGCAACGTCTTTTCGCTGAGGATGGTGACGAGCGCGTCCTGTACGTCGCTCGGCATCCGGGTCAGCTCCTCCACTCTGACGATCGCCCCGGAGCGCATCGCGCGGTACACCGGGCTGGGTACCAGCGCGGCCTCACTCGGACCTTCGGCGAGCAGCCGCGCGTAGTTCCAGCCGTAACGCAACGTTTCCTCGGTCGTACCCGCAGTGCCCTGCACCAGCAGTGTGGAATCGCCGCTTATGGCCGCCGCGAGATGCTCGCTGACCCACGTCTTGGCGGTGCCCGGCACACCCAGGATCAGCAGTGCCCGGTCGGTGGCCAAGGTGGCCACGGCGATCTCGATCAACCGCCGCTGGCCGACGTACTTCGGTGTGATCACCGTGCCGTCGGGCAATGCTCCACCGAGCACGTAGGTGACCACCGCCCACGGCGACAGCCGCCAGTTGGGCGGACGCGGTCGATCGTCGGCGGCGGCCAGCGCGACCAGTTCGGCTGCGAACTGTTGCTCGGCATGCGGACGCAGGACCGCGGGCTGCTGGTCGGCGGGCTGCTGGTCGGCGGGCTGCTGGTCGGGTTTCGGCGACGTGGCGGGAGGGCTCATGCGGGCTCCAGTTCGGTGAGCATTCGGTGGCGGAAGCGGGCCATCTCGGCCAGCGAGTAGGCCAGCCCGATGATCGGACGCGAGGGGTCGACACGGTCCAGTGCATTGGCCAACTGTGGTAACGCATCGGCACGCACCCGGGCAATCGCGTTGACCAGCACGCCCCTATGGGTCACCCCATATACCCCTGCGTTCAGCCCACCTGCGACGGCGTCTGCGACCACATCTGAGGATGCTTCGAGAACCGCCGCCAGCTCTACCAGCGTGGTCAACTCGGGAAGCGTCGCCAGTTGCTCGGCGGGCACCGCCGATGTGCGGGCCAGGCCGCCGGCAGCCAGCTGTGGCTGGTGCTCGACCACCCAGGCTGCCAGCGGGCCGGCACCCACGTGCACCAGAGCGCGTCGGACGGGGTCGGTGCGATGCCGGGCCAGCAGCGGCGCGACCAGTTCACCGGCGAGGCGATGTCCGGTGGCCACCACCGCCCGCAACCACTCGTCTTCGAGCACCGGCCAGTTGGAGACCATCGTGCGCCAGCTGGCTGTGGCCTGTGGCGCAGTGGCCGGTCGGAGATCGACCGGCGGCGCAGCAAACGGGGCCGTCGACGAGCCAGCGGCGGCGGGCATTAGGCCCGCTCTACGGATGACCGATGTCGCCGCAACCTGCTGCAACAGACGCTGCGAAGGAGACGGCCGTGGGTCGTCGGCAGCCAGATCGGCAAGCACACCCGGTATCGGCTGCGGCGGATCACGGCGGTCGGCGCCGAGCAAGGCGACCGTGACCAGGTCGCTCCAGTACTGCGCGACGCCAGTCATGCGCTGGCCACGAACGACTCGTCGGCCACTGGCCCGATGTCCACGGACCTGTCGGAAAGATGCACCGTCAACGGCACCAACCCGGCCGGGGTCCACTCACAGGTCAACAACACCGCGACACCCGCGCTGCACGCCAGCAGTGTCGCCAGCGCACTGCCACCGTCAGCGAACCACCCGGCGATCGGCAGTGAGCCAGTGCTGTCGGCGAGCACCCAACGCCGTGCCCCACGGACTCGTGTCGGAGTCGCCATCATCACAACCGGGTAGTGCTCGAGCCACGGCTCGAGCGCAATCGCCGCCCCGACTGTTGTGGCCGTGGCGGCGACGGACCGGCGAGTCAGGCCGTGCACGTCGGTGATGCCGGCAACAGCCGGACCGTGGCGGCGCCCGACCAGCGCACGCAGACCAGCTCCGGGGTAAAAGAACAGGTCGGCGGGCACCTCCGTGCCGACCTCGAACGACTCATCGAGCGACTGGCGGTAGGCAGCGAACGACAGCACCATCGCCCACCGCCCGGTTTCGGTGCCACGCAACCACACCCGGCGCACCTCGATGCGGTCCTCGCGCACGTCGCTACGGCCCATCACCGCCCAACGGTCCGTCAGGGGCGCTCCGGCCAGAACTTCGGCCTGGCGTACCTGCCATCCCAAAGCCATCGCCACCGCATCAGCGAGCACCGGCGGAAGGTCGCCAAGGTGCCGCCCAGCATGAGCCAACAGGTGCAGGATGCCGAGCTCGGCGAGCACGTCCTCATGCCAGCGGGGGCCTACGCCAACCACGCCGGCCAACCTCCGCACCCTGTTGGCAAGCGCGCCGACCTGGGCATCGACCAGGCGCGCAGCGAGAGCGTCCCAGGTGGCGTACCGGGCCAACGCCGGATCGGCGAGGCCGGTACGCGCCCGATCGTCGAGCCAACGGTCGAGCTCTACCAGCCCGGCAGACATGCGAGCCACACGTTCGTCTCGGGCCCGGTCTGGATCCACCGACGCATCCCGCGGCGAAGCAGCATCCGCATCGTCATCGGTGCTACCGGCTGCACTGCTACCGGCTGCACTGCTACCGGATGGGCCGCTGACGTCGTCGGCGAGGCTGGCGGCGGGCGACGACATGGCGGGCGCTGCCGACCGCTGCTTGGCAATCCACGACGACACCCGCCCAGTCGCCACAGCAGTGGGCACCTGGCCGGAGCACCACAACATCAACAAGGCAAGAGCGTGCTTGCACGGCACAGCTCGGCTGGGGCAGGTACATCGGAACGCGGGACGGAGATGGTCCACGATCACGTCGTAAGGCTCGGAACCGGAACCAGTACAGCTGCCCCACAGCGCATGATCGTCGCACCCGATCCCGTGCCAGCGGCCGGGTACTGCAAGCGGCTGCGCGGCGGCGATCACCGCAGGCCGCTGGGCAAGCGCAAGAGCCTGTTCCACCGCCCATCGTTGTTCGGTTTCGGCCACTGCGCCACCGTACCGAAGGGGTGCGCGCAAGTAACCCAGTCCTGGTGGCTGGTCCAGGTTGCTGCGGGCCTGCCGGATACCCTGGCGCCCATGGCTGCTGCACAGTGGGAGTCGGGGAGAGACGATGGCACCGCTGGTGGCGCCGCTGACGGCCCCGCAGATGTCCGGGTCGACCCACGATTGCAAGGCACCCAGATTGCCGCCAGTGTTCTCGACCTGATCGGCGACACGCCGCTGGTGGTGTTGAAGCGGATCAGTGAGATCCACCAACTGCCGGCGCTGCTGGTGATGAAGATGGAGACCACCAATCCCGGTGGTTCGTCCAAGGACCGCCCGGCGTTGGAGATGGTGCTGGCCGCGGAGCGCGAAGGGCTGCTCCGCCCAGGAGGCACGATTGTCGAGCCAACCAGCGGCAACACCGGCGTGGGTCTGGCCATCGTTGCCGCGCAACGCGGCTACAAGTGTGTGTTCGTGATGACCGACAAGGTCGCCCCGGAGAAGGTCGCTCTGTTGCGTGCCTACGGCGCGGAGGTGGTGGTGTGCCCGGTAGCGGTTCCGCCTGAAGATCCGCAGAGCTACTACTCGGTGGCCGAGCGGCTGACCACGGAGCGCAACGCGTTTCGCCCCAATCAGTACGCCAACTCGAACAATCCGCTGGCCCACGAGAAGACCACCGGGCCCGAGCTGTGGCGTCAGACAGCCGGACGCATCACCCACTTCGTGGCCGGCGCCGGAACGTGCGGCACGATCACTGGCACGGCCCGCTACCTGAAGTCGCAGAACCCGGACATCAAGGTCATCGCAGCCGACCCCGACGCATCGGTGTTCTCCGGTGGCTCCGGACGGCCGTACCTGGTGGAAGGTGTCGGCGAAGACTTCTTCCCGGCCGCCTGGCAACCAGACCTGTACGACGAGGTGATCCCGATCAGCGACGAGGAGAGCTTCCTCACCGCCCGTCAGGTGAGCCGCGAGGAGGGGATCCTGATCGGCGGTTCAGGCGGGATGGCTGTGGCTGCGGCAATCCGGGTGGCTCGCTCCGCCGGCGCCGGCGACATCGTCGTGGTCCTCAACCCGGACTCCGGGCGCGGCTACCTATCGCGGTTGTTCGACGACGAGTGGA
>JBDSMK010000483.1:0-4583 GCA_039915905.1 Ilumatobacteraceae bacterium | reverse complement strand
CGACTACGTGTTCGACGGCACGCTTCAACGGCCGTACAACGAGTGGGACGTGCCGAACCCGCAGTCCGTCTACGGGAGCAGCAAGTTGATCGGCGAGCGCGAGGCGCTGACGCTCGGCGCCGGTGCGGCGGTGGTGCGCACGTCGTGGGTCTGCGGGCTGTACGGCGCGAACATGGTGAAGACCATCATGCGGCTTGCCGACGAGCGTCCGTCGCTGGCGTTCGTCGACGACCAACACGGCTGTCCTACGTTCACCGCCGACCTCGCTCCGCTGCTGCGTCGCATCGCGCTCGACCGTCGCAGTGGTGTGATCCACGCCACCAACCAGAACGCAACCACCTGGTTCGGCTTCGCCCGGGCGGTGGTTGCAGCGATGGGTAGGGATCCGGCGATGGTGTCGCCGATCAGCACTGCCGCTCTGCAGCCGCCGAGGCCGGCGGCCCGCCCAGCCAACAGCGTTCTGGACAATTCTGTACTGCGCAACTCCGGCGTCGCGCTGTTGCGCGACTACCACGCCCCGCTCGCAGAACTGGTCGAATCACTGACCGGCTGACGGTTCGCTCCGGCGCTCCTCGTCGGCTGCCTACGATGCGGCGATGGGCGAGATAGTCGGTGCCGCAATCGTCTCTCACGTGCCTCCGCTCGTGTTGCCGTTGGAGACTCGACTGGAGATGAACGGCGGCGTCGACTACTCGATCGTCGACGGGCTGCGACGCCTTCGCCGCGAACAACTCGACCGGATTCAGCCCGACACGATCGTGGTGTTCGACACCCACTGGTACACCACGTTCGAGCACATCATCACTGCCCACGCCAGTCGCCGTGGCCGTTACACCAGCGACGAACTGCCCCGCGGCAACCCGGCGATGCACTACGACTTGCCCGGTGATCCGGAGCTGGCAGCAGCGGTGGCTGCGGTCGCGGCCGGCCGCGACGACACCTGGGTGTTGGCCACCGACGACCCCTACATCGGGATCCACTACCCGACGGTGTACCCCAGCGAATACCTCCAGGGCGGTGAACGGTGGGTGTCCGTCGGTGTCTGCCAGACCGCTGACGCCGACGACTTCCTGCTGTTCGGAGCGATGCTCGAAGAGGCCGTCACCGGGCTTGACCGGCGGGTGGTGCTGCTCGCCAGTGGCGGCCTTTCGCACCGCTTCTGGCCGCTGCGCGAGATCCGCAAACACGAGGGTGCAGGGCTCGAGAACATCATCTCGCCGGAGGCCCGAGCCGGTGACGAGACGATCATCGAGATGCTTGAAGCTGGCGATCACGCCGGTGTGATCGACCGCTACCCGACGATTCGCGGTTTCTCCCCTGAGGGCAAGTTCGCCCATTACCTGATGATGGTCGGGGCGATGGGCGGACGGTCGTGCACAGTGCCGGGCGTGCGCTACAGCGACTACGAGTCGGCCGCCGGCACCGGTCAGGTCCACATCTGGTTCGATCCCGACTACGGCGGCTGAGGGCCGAGCCGCGCCGAGCCGAGCCGCGCCGCGCCGGGTCGCGCCGGGCGGGCCCCGACGCCCCGTCAACACAAGGTTCAGCCGAGCTCGAGCTATTCGAAAGGTGACCGCGCGGCCTGCTCGTTCTGCAGAACTATTCTCGCCGGCCATGGGGAATCGACGAGTGCGGGTGATGTGGATCGACATCAACGGGATATCCCACGGCAGGTACGTACCCGAGTCGCGGCTCGGCGAGCACGGTCATCATGCGGTCACCACGTTGACGATGAACATCGCCGGGGACATCCTGCCGATCGCCGGCTACGGCGCTGATGTCGGCTACCCCGACCTGACGACGATCCCGCAGATCGCCACTCGTCGTCCGGGTTGGGAGCCAGACACCGACGTGGTGATCGCCGACCTCGAGTTCGAAGGTCAGCCGCTGCCCATCGCGCCGAGATGTGCACTTGCTCGCTCGGTGGAGGCCTGGCGCGCGCTTGGCTACGAACCCCAACTCGGTTACGAGATGGAGTTCTTCGCGATGCAACCGGATCCCGACGCGGCGGGTGGCTGGGGTCCACTGCACAACCCGTCGCATCGCGTTTACGGGGTGGGGCTCGGCGCCGACCCGACCGGACTTCTGTTGGACCTGTACGACGCGGCGGAACGATGCGAGCTCGATCTCGAGGGGGTGATGAGCGAGTTCAGCCCAGGCCAGATGGAGCTGAACATGCGCTTCGGGCCAGCCCTCGATGCTGCCGATAGGGCTTTCATCTGCAAGGAGATTACCCGCGAGGTGGCAGCCGCGCGGGGCCAGCGCGTCTCCTACCTCGGGCGCCCGATGAGCAGCCTCGTCGGCAGTGGGCTGCACATCAACTTCTCGCTGCTGCCGTGTGCCGGGGGAGCCAACGTTTTCGACGATCCTTGTGCGCAGTTCGGCATCGCTCCGCTGGCGCGCCAGTGCATCGGTGGGCTCATTGCACACCACGAGGCCCTGGCCGCGATGTCCGCCCCATTGGTGAACAGCTACAAGCGGCTGGTACCCGGAATCATCGCCGGGTATTGGGCGAACTGGGGTCTCGACAACCGCATCAGCACCTACCGCGTGCCCAGCGAGCGTGGCGCCGCAACGCGCATCGAGAACCGCATGCCGTGCGCCAGCGCAAACCCGTATCTCGCCGCGGCGGTGATGCTCGACGCTGCGCTGCTCGGGGTGGTCGACGGGCTGGACTGCGGGTTGCCACAAATCGGCGACGGCGACGCGGCACCAAACACCGACCGCCACACACCGCACGACCTCGGTGCCGCGCTCGACCATCTGGAAGCCGACACCGTGCTGTGCGAGGCACTCGGCGCCGACCTGGTGCGTGCCTTCCTCGTACTGCGTCGAGACGAGTTGGCGCGTTGGCAGGCTGCCGACGGTGTGTGGGACCTCGAGTCGATATCCCCTTGGGAACTCGCCGAGTATGTCCCGTACTACTGACGTCCCGTGCCTACTGAGGTCCCGTACCTGTTGAGGTCCCGTACCTGTTGAGGTCCCGTACCTACTGACGTCCCGTGGCAGCGGTTCGGTGTGCGGCTGTGCTGCTTTGCGGCTCTGCGGCTGTGCGGCTGTGTAGCCGTCAGGTGAGCAGTGCGAGGCACGGTTCCAGACCGTCGATCGTGAAGTCGACGCGGCGGATACCTTCCCATTGCTCTCGTCCCATCCGGAACGTCAACAGCTCGGTGCTCTGGCCGCGGCGGAGCTTTCGAACCGTGCCGAGCCGGGTGTATCCGAGGCTGGCGGTAACACCGAGCGACGGTCCGTTGTCGGCGAACGCCGCGGTTGTGGCCTCGGTGGCTCCCAGCCCGGCAAAGCCCAGATGCAGCGACGCGGCCCGCATCTCCTTTCCTATCCCTGAGCCATGGAACTCGCGGCCGAGCCACGACCCGGTTTTGAACGTTCGCAGCACAGCGAAGTCGTGTGCCTCGAGACTCGTGGAACCCGCCAGTCGACCGTCAACGAACACGCCTAAGTCGATGTGCCACTGCGTCGGGGTCAACTCGGCGCGACATCGCCAGTACCACTGCATCACGTTGATTTGCAGCTGTGGCGGCGCCACGTCGGTCCACGGCAACGCGAACGGCATGAACGCCGGATCATGCACGCCTGCCGCGGCGAGTTCGGCCAGTTCAGACCCGATGGCGTCGTCGATGTAGCGCAGTTCGAGCCTCGGGGTGCGCACGACAAGATCGAACAACGGCCATATCGGGTGGTTCACCTGCAAAGCCTCACAGTTCATCAGCCCAGCCCGCCACCGATTTCGCCCCCGTCCCCGCCCCGGCTCGCCGTTCCGTCTCGTTCGACACCCCGCCCCCGGATCCCCTCCAGCCCGCGTCGTCGTTCGGTTTCGCGCCCGCGGGTGTCCTCGACTGCCGGTTTTGTGTCGGTTTCGCGCCCGCGGGTGTGGGAACACTTCGGTTTCGTATCTGTTTCGCGCCCGCGGGTGTACTCGATGGCGATCGGACCTCAGCCAGCCGTGACCGCCGGCTTCTGAGCACCGATAGGCCCTGGCCACGTCCTGGCGGGAGTGCACCGGAGCGCCATGGCGATCGCGAACGCTTGTAGTCAGATCGGTCTTTGCGCAGCGTGGTCGGTCGGCTGCGGTGTGATGCTCATCAGCTTTACGCCCACCGCTGTCTCGAATCGGTGCCACACACCCTGCGGAACGATGACCAGGTCGCCGACTCCGAGTGTCGCCGGCCGTTCGTCGTTGTCGACAAGAAAGTAGATGGTCGTCTCTCCGTCGGCCACCATTACGATCTCGTCGCCGGCATTGTGGCGCTCCCACTCGCTGGCGCCGGCCCAGTAGCCGACGAAGACGCCCCCGCTCTGGCAGACCGCCAGCATGCTGAAAGCGTCCTTCGCCTGCTCGGCCGAAGTTGTTGGGGATCGGTCTGAAAGAAGTGACAGTTCAGCAAGGGCGCCGTGGATCGAGATCGGAACTGGCCCAACAATGCTCACGACCGAATGGTAGAACGCCGCATGCTGCGAGCTCTGCGGCGCTGCGGCCCCGTGTCACACTCCGGCTTTGTGTCTGTTTCGCGCCCGCGGGTGTCCGGGACCGTCAGATTTGTGTCTGTTTCGCGCCCGCGGGT
>JBDSMK010000418.1:0-3348 GCA_039915905.1 Ilumatobacteraceae bacterium | reverse complement strand
CCGCCGAGGCTCCAGCCAACCAGGCTCAGGGGCTGCCGCCCGTGGCGTTCGTAGAGTTCGTCGAAGCGCCTCCAGAGTTGGCCGATGAGGCTTGGCGACGGACGGTTGACGCCGAGGCCCCAACCGTGCACGGCATACCCGAGGCCGCGCAGGTAGCCGCGCATCGGAATGGTCGAGCGGTCTCCTGCACCCATTCCGGGCAGCACCAGTACCGGATGTCCGTCGCCGTGCGGAGCGCGTTGCAGCAGCGGCCGGAACGAAGCGAACAGTGCCAACTCGGCGGCGGCCCGCGGCCCTTCCAGGGCCAGCAGTCCGAAAGCGGGGCGTCGTGGCGTGCCTCCGGGCTCAGCGGGCGCGGCGGCGCCCATCAGCTAGCCGGTGGGTCTGCTGGATGCGCCACTCCGAGGTTGCGGAACCTGCCGAGTTGGTGGTCTGCCGGGGCGCTTGCGTGGTCGACGATGAAGTGTGTGGGATCGGCGGGGTCGTACCGGCACGGCCACACCTCGCCCGGATGTGGCGCCGCCGTCTGTGACACCAACATCTTGCGCTGCGCATCGAACGGAGCACCACCGTCGAGCGGCTGCACGCGGAACCCGATGATGCACTGCATATTGAGGTCGTTGACCACCATGCCGGTGGGTTGCACGGTGACGACTGTGGCGTGTGCCCGGCGGCCGCTCTGTGCAAGTGGCTCGGCCCGCGTCCTTTTGGCTACGCCGCTGCCGAACGCTCCGGTATTACGCAGCACGAGCATCGTGATGATGACGACGACGAGGAGGGCCACCAGCGTGATGACCAAGATCGTCGAGGTCGACCCCATGACGGCGGACGATAGTCCACCCGGTTCGGTGTCCGATACCGTCGCCCGGGTGATGCCGACTTCCGACCAACTCGATGTGTTGCGCGTGATCGAGCAGCGTGTGCTGTGGCTGGCCACACGGATGATCGATCATGCCAACCACGGATCGCTGCTCGATACACCGGCAGTTGGTCGCCCGGTGGCTGATGGATCGGCGGGTGACGTGAAGGTCGGCGGGCACCAGGCTTCGTCAGCTTCGATGGTGTCGATCATGACCGCGCTGTGGTTCGTCCACATCGACCACGAGGACAAGGTCGCGGTCAAGCCGCACGCTTCGCCCGTGTATCACGCGATCAAGTACCTCACCGGTGAGCTCGACCGTTCCTACCTGACCACGTTGCGTCGCCGCGGCGGGCTGCAGGCTTACCCGTCGCGCACCAAGGACCCCGACGTCGCTGACTTCTCCACCGGCTCCGTCGGCCTTGGTGCTGTGGCACCCCTGTTCAGCGCGTTGGTCCGGCGGTATACCGACGCTCACTTCGGGGTCCAGCCCACGGCTCGGTTCATCGCCACCATCGGTGACGCCGAACTCGACGAGGGCAACGTCTGGGAGGCGATCGCCGACCCGGCGTGCCAAGGGCTTGGCAACGTCACCTTGGTCGTCGACCTCAACCGCCAGAGCCTCGATCGTGTCGTGCCGGAGATCCAGTCGACACGCCTGCAGCGCTTTTTCGCCGATGCCGGATGGCATGTCGCAGAAGCGAAATACGGCGCTCGGCTGTCGGCCCGTTTCGCGAGGCGCGGCGGTGCCGAGTTGCGCTCACGGATAGACGCGATGTCCAACGAGGCGTATCAATCACTTTTCGCGCTCGATGACGCAGCAGCTCGGGCCAAGTTTCTAGACGGTGCCGATCCGCTGGTCGCCGAGTCGCTCGCCGACCTCGACGACGCCGCCTTCAAAGAGGTGGTCACCGACCTCGGTGGGCACGACCTCGGGCTTCTGATCGACACGTTCCGGGCCTGCGATGCCGAACGAGATCGGCCGAGCGTGGTGTTCGCCTACACCGTCAAAGGCTGGGGTCTACCGATCGCCGGCAACCCGTTGAACCACTCGGCGTTGCTGACCCCGGCTCAGATCGACGAGTTCCGGCTCCGCGTCGGGCTGACTGCAGCCACCGAGTGGGACCGCTTCGATCCGGCGAGCCCGGCTGGGGAATGGTGCGACAAGGTCGGAGGTCGGATCAACAACCCGCCGCGTCGGCCGCGGCCGCAACTGTCGATACCGCAAGTAGCGACAGCGATGGTGTCTAGAGGGATGGTCTCCAGCCAGGAGGCGTTCGGCCGGGTACTGGCTCGTCTCGCCGAAGCTCCGGAGCTCGCCCCTCGGCTGGTGACCACTTCTCCCGATGTTTCGATCTCCACCAACCTCGGCGGCTGGATCAACAAAGTCGGCGTGTTCTCCCCGGTGCAGCGTGACGACCACGGCGCCCGGGAGCGCCTGCTGCGCTGGGTGCAGGGTCCGACCGGACAGCACATCGAGCTCGGTATCTCCGAGATGAACCTGTTCCTGTTGCTCGGCCAGCTCGGGTTGAGCCACGACCATCACGGCGAGCAGTTGCTGCCGATCGGCACGGTCTACGACCCATTCGTGCTGCGCGGCCTCGACGCGCTGATCTATGGCGTCTACAACGGGTCGCGCTTCATCGTGGTCGGCACGCCGTCCGGTGTGACGCTCGCGCCGGAAGGCGGCGCCCACCAGTCCACCATCACCCCGTCTGTCGGCGCGGAGCTACCGGGGTTGGTGGCCTGCGAGCCGGCGTATGCAACGGAGGTCGACTGGCTGCTGTGCGCCGCCTTGGAGGAGCTCACTTCGTCGAGCGGAGAGAGCACCTACCTTCGGTTGTCGACGCGCCCGATCGACCAGGCGCCGTTTGGTGCGGCGCTCGAGCGGTATGGCGAGGTCGCGCTTCGCGAGCATGTTTTGGCTGGCGGCTACCGGCTGGCGGAGGCCCGTGCCGGTTCGTCCAGCGACTCCTCGGGCGAAGACCGCCCAGGTGTCACGCTGGTGACCACCGGGGTGATGGCCACCGAGGCTCTCACTGCCGCCGAGCTTCTGCACGACGAGGGTGTGGCCGCCACGGTGATCCACCTGACCAGTCCAGACCGGGCCTTTCGTAGCTGGCAGCACCGCTTCGCTTCGGCGACGGCGACTGCTACCACCGCCCGGCCCCCGAGCCTTCTGCACCAGTTGGTGCAGAAGTCCGAAAGATCGCGTCCGGTGGTCAGCGTGCACGACGCAGCGAGCCACTCGCTGGCATGGGTCGGGTCCGTGCTCGGCACCCGTCAGTACTGTCTCGGCGTGGACCGCTTCGGCGAGTCCGGCACGGTGGCAGACCTGTATGACGCGGTGGGCATCTCTGCAGGTCACATCGTCAATGCCGCTCTCATCGCGGTGGCCGACCACGACGGCTGACGATTCCGCTGACCACGACGGTCAACCGTTTCGCCGCGCGGTTCGATGCCAGCGAGGAGTGGGCTAACGTGCTCGA
>JBDSMK010000286.1:0-4385 GCA_039915905.1 Ilumatobacteraceae bacterium | reverse complement strand
ACTCCGGTGATCGGCAGCGATGTCAACGTCTCTAGCGACGCGAATCCGGTGCCGAAGTCGTCAAGGGTGAGCTGCACCCCGGCGGCGGCGACCTCGGCCAACTGGTCGCGGATCTGGGCTGGAAGATCGAACGTCTGGCGTTCGCTGAGTTCGATCGCCAACGACTCCGTTGGCAGCGAGTAGAACTCGAGGCGCTTGCGGATGCCGTCCAGCAGACCGCTGTCGGGGATCGTGTCGAACTCGAAGTTGACTGCCAGGGTGAGCCGCGGGGCTATGTGGCGGAACTCGGCGAGGTGCTCCAGCCCATCGTCGAGGATCCGGTCGAACAGGGCACCAAGCAGGCCGGCTTCGGCCAGTTGTGGCAGAAACAGATCCGGTTCGCGTACCCCGTCTTCGGCCTGCCACCTCGCAAGCGCCTCGATGGTCACCACCTCACCGGAACGGAGGTCGACGATCGGTTGGAAGTAGGCGCGGATCATCCCTCGATCGAGTGCCTCTACGAGGTGCGAGTTGGCTGCTGCGATGGCACTCGTGGCTGGCGCCTGTCGCTGGACCACCTGGATCGCGGCGACGGCCGCCATAGCCTCGGCTACTGCACCGCGCAGACCGGTTACTGTCGTGCGTTGTCCGGTGCCGATTGCGGCCGGGATTCCGGCGCTGCTCAATGCTTGACGTACCGCACGTTCGATTGCGGCGACCTCGGTCGGGCCGGCGGCGGCCAAGATTGCGCCGATCACGTTGCCGGTGACGCGCGCCGTGAAGTGGATGCCGGTGGCCTCGGTGACGATTTGGGCTGCATTGCGGATCTGGACATCACCGGATTCGTGACCGTGGATCTCGTTGTGGGTGCGCAGTTCGTCGAGTTCGACAACGATCACACCCGCTTGGGTACCAAGGCCGGTGCAGCGCAGCTCCTCTTCACGCAACTGCCGCTCCCACGCCTGGCGGGTGGCCAGGCCGGTGAGCGTGTCAGCTGGCGCGGCCAGCAGAGCGAGGGTCCGCCGGTCTCGCGCGATGGCGATCTCGCTGCCGTAGAGCGCCCCAATCGAAGCGGCGAACAGCTCGACCAACGATCCATCGGAGATCATGTCATCGGTAGCGCCGGTGGAGTTAGAACTGCCGATGCCGGGTATGCCGATCAGTTCTCCGAACAGACTGCCATCGGGCAGGAAGATCGGGCTTCGACGAACATCGGCGCCGACCAGACGATCGGCCGATGCGGCGCCGGGGGTCACCGCTTGCCCGGCGACGAGCCCAAATTCCCTGTCGTGAGCGGCGAGCACGACGCTGCCGAGAGGGGCACTGCGCAGCACTGCCCAGCTCGGAACAGCTGAATTGTCGGCGAGATGCTCGAGCATCGCCCACACTGCGCCAGCTGTGCCGCCATCAACCCGGTTCCCGTCAGTCACAACGACTTTATCGACAGCTCAACTGACGAACTTTACGAGTTGCGGGCGCTACCGCCCGACGATCGGCGGCTTCGGATTGCCAGACCGGCCAAGGCTGCCGATGCTGCCAGCACCAATGCGACGTTGGCGAGCACCGGACCCGCCCGCAGCACCGATGCGATCAGCACCGCAGCTCCGGCAGCGATACCGGTTGAGATGGTCAGCAAGGTGGCCGCGACGTCGGTGCGCGCCGGGGCATCGGCGTCTGCCGCTAGTACACGCGCGAGCGCCGCCAGTTCGCACCCGACGAACAAGCCGAGCACTGCGAGCACGGCTGCGGCGCGGCCGTGACCGGTAGACAACGCGACGGCGATCCCGCCGACGACTATTGCCACGGTGACGTCGGCCTCCTCCCTGCGGAACGCGCTGCGCGTCACCAGGATGCCGGTCAGCAGCCCCATCGCCAGCACTCCGCCGCCTGCCGGTACGGTGCCGGCAGCGGCGCACAGGCCGGCAAGCGCAGCGGCGACAGCGACCCGCACGTCGATTGCGCTCACCTGCGGGCCCCGGCCCGATGGCGGAGCCTGTTGAGGCTGCCGATGATGCCGGACAGATCCGAGTCGGATGTCCACACGCTGAGCGGGACTCCGGCATCGACGAGGTTGTCGTGCCACTGGTCGATGGCCATCTGGTAAAGGCGCCGGGCCATCACATCGGCGTTGTCCAGCGGTGGCGGGAGCAGATCGCGCAGCTCGATCAGAATGACCATCACCGGTCGGCCGGCGCGGTGGAGCGAGAGGACGTCGACCGCGAACCGTTGATCGAGCAGCGGGGTAAAGGCCAGGATCAAGGCGCCAGCCGGCAGACGGCTGAGTGGCTGGCGGGTGACGGCACTCTCCCCGGCGGTGACCATCCCACCGACGGATAGCAGTGTGGTCAACAACTCGTAGCGGGCCCGGTCGCCTCCACGCGGACGAAGTTGGGTGACCACCCGACCCTGCGCCGCCAGGCCGACGCGGTCCTGCGCGTTGAGGTGCAGTTGGGCTATCGACCATGCTGCGCGAGCCGCTCGGGCTAGCGCCGCCTGCTGCGCGGTGCTTGCGACCCTGGCGCTGTCGACGAAGGTGTCGAGCAGCAGCACCACCTCGCCGCTTCGGTCAGGATGGCGACGGTTGCTCTGCAACTGATCAAACCTGGCCGACGCCCGCCAGTTGATGTCGCGCAGCCGGTCGCCCGGGCTGAACGGGCGCAGTTCGGCGAAGTCGAAGCCGTCGGCGACGAGACGCGAGATGTGCACACCGGCGGTTGCCTGCGAGGCTGGTGGCGGCAGCAGCTGGCGGATGCTTTGGGGGTTCGGCAAGACGGCGAAGGTCGGTGACAAATCGAATGACGGTTCCCACACGGCGAGTCCGATCTTCCGTCTGAGCACCACGTTCACTGCGCCCAGGCGGTGGCGTCCCCAGCTGTCGGCACGGATTCGGAACGGTACGACTACGACTGTGCCGTCTCCTGGGGTGGTCCATACGAGTGCGTCTTCGGGGTCAACAGGGGACCACCCCGGGCGATTGTCCACCGAGATCGTCCCGAGAAGCCCGGTCGGGCGTTCGATCCGGATCGTGCCATTCAGTTCGTCGCCCTCGAAGAACGTGTTCATCTCGAACTCGACCGTTGCCGACACCTCGATTGCACGGATGTCGCGCAGTCCGAAGGCAAGCACCACCGCGAAGGGTGCCGCCAGGGCGAGGGTGCCCGGCGAGCCACGGAGCAGCGCGAGAACGACGAATCCAACAGCAAGGGCGGCGTAGCCGATGGTGCGTCGATCTCGGCGCGGCCGGATCACTGCCACGAGGGCGCGGCCACCGTTCTGATCGCCTGCTCGACCACCGCCGACGGGTCGATCCGCCGAGCCCAGGCCTCGGGTGAGAGCACGACGCGGTGAGCCAGGGCAGCGAGTGCAACGCCCTTGACGTCGTCGGGTGTGACGAAGTCGCGTCCGCCGATCACCGCGCGAGCCCGGGCTAGCTTGACCATCGCCAGCGATCCGCGCGGGCTGGCGCCCACCGCCAACTCCCGTGCTGCCCGTGTGGCGCGCACCAGGTCGACGATGTACTCGGTTATCACCTGGTCGACCTGCACCGCCTCCAAGGCCAGCTGCGTGGCGCGGAATGCGCCGTCATCGAGAACTGCCTGGAGGCTCACCTCGTCGGTTCCGCGACTCAGCCGGCGGTACACGATCTCGGTCTCGTCGCCTCGCTCAGGCAAACCGATGGTGGTACGCAGGATGAACCGGTCGAGTTGTGCTTCCGGTAGCGGGTAGGTGCCTTCGGACTCGATCGGGTTCTGGGTAGCGATCACGAGGAACGGAACCGGTAGTTGATAGGAGACCCCGTCGGCTGTGGTCTGGCGTTCCTGCATCGCTTCGAGCAGCGCCGACTGCGTCTTGGCCGGGGCCCGGTTGATCTCGTCGGCCAGCACCACCGAGGCGAAGATTGGCCCAGGGCGAAACTTTGCCTGCCGCGTCGCGAGGTCCAGCACGGTTGCCCCGGTGATGTCGGCAGGAAGCACATCGGGGGTGAACTGCACCCGCGAGAAGCTCAACCCGGCTGCCGTGGCGATCGACCTGGCGGTGAGCGTCTTGGCCACGCCAGGCACATCGTCGAGCAGCACGTGCCCGTCGGCGAGCAGTCCCGCGACGATCAGTTCGAGCACATCGCGCTTGCCGACGACTGCCTTGCTGACTTCGTCGATCAGCGCCTTGACGTTGGCCGCGGCGACCGCCGGACTGGCGGCGGCCGGCGCAGCTACAGCCGTTGGGTTCGATTGGTTCACAGGTTCTCCACTTCCTCGATCAGGGCTGGTAGTTCGGCTACCGGGATGCTCGGCGGCGTGCTCGCGTCGTACGCTGTTGCGGCCACCAGCCAACCGTTCGGTGACAGCAAGGCGTGGATCGCATCGCTGTGCGCCGTACTGGTGACTGCCAGGCCGTGGCGGTACCAC
>JBDSMK010000278.1:0-3151 GCA_039915905.1 Ilumatobacteraceae bacterium | reverse complement strand
ATCGTGAATGCCAGAAAACCGAGAAGCGCCGATCCACCGGCGAGGCCATCGAGACCATCGGTGACGTTCACCGCATTGGAGGTCGACCAGATGATCAATGCGGCATACACAACCCACACGTACCAGGGCAGGTGCCATCCTGGAAGAGTGGAACGTGTGATCGAGACGTTCTGGCTGACACTGGTGGTACTGACCAGGATCCAGGCGATGCCGAGCGACAACGCGAACGTGATGTATCCCTTACGCTTCCAGAAGATCCCGCGATTGCGCGCCCTGCTGACCTTGATGTAATCGTCGAGGAAGCCCATGAAGCCCATCACCAGCACGCCGCCCCAGATCACCAGCGCCTGGTCAGAGAAGACCAACCCGGTGCGCCCATGCGCCACCAGCCATCCGAACAGCGCCGCAGCGACAATCGCCAAACCGCCCATCGTTGGCGTACCCGCCTTGTACTGATGATGATCGGGGCCGTGGTCTTCCTTGCCAAGGATCGGCTGACCCTTGCCACGATCGCGAAAGAACGTGATCAGAAACCGTGTGCCGAAGAGCGACACGATCATCGCGGTGGTGCCGGCGACCATCACCGCGATCATTGGGCAGCCCTCAGCAGTTCACGGGCCACGATCCGGTCGTCGAAGTCGTGCACGTCGAGACCGATCGTCTGCGTTGCCTCGTGGCCCTTGCCGGCGATCACCACCACGTCGCCGGGGCGAGCCCGATGGAACGCTGCGGCGATGGCGAGGCGGCGGTCCTGCTCAATCACAACGCGGCCACGGTAGTCCGCAGGTACCCCCCGAACGATGGCATTGATGATCTCGACCGGGTCCTCCGACCTGGGATTGTCGGACGTGATGACGATCCAGTCGGCAAGTTCGGCGGCAACTGCACCCATTTCCGGACGTTTGGTGCGGTCGCGGTCACCACCGCAACCGAACACCACGATGACGGCAGCGTCGTAGTCCCGAACGGCTGCGGCCGGCGGACGCGCCGCTAGCAACGCCTCGCGCAATCCTTCAGGGGTGTGAGCGAAGTCGACGAGAACGTCGAACGCCTGACCGGCGAGAACTGGCTCGAAGCGCCCAGGCACAGCAGGAGCGGCCCGTAGGCCGGCGGCCACCTCCGCTGGGCTGAAGCCGAGCGCGGTGCACGCCGTAGCAGCGGCCAGGCTGTTCGACGCGTTGAAGTGTCCGCCGATACCTACCTCGACGCGTTGTCCGTTCCATTCGTAGGAGTGTGCGGTGACGCCGACGTGCAACCCGCGCACCTCGGCGAGCGAGAACCCGACCATCGGTATCGGCGCCGAGCTGATCAGCCTGCGGCCATGCGCGTCATCCGCGTTGGCCACGCCCAGGTCACTGAACTCGGGTTTGAACAGCGCCGCCTTCGCGGCAAAGTAGCGCTCCATCGTGGTGTGCAGGTCGAGGTGATCCCTCCCTAGGTTGGTGAACACTGCAACGTCGAAGTGACAGCCCTGCACCCGATGCAGGGCGAGAGCATGCGATGAGACCTCCATCACTACGGCGCGCTTGCCCTGATCCAGGAATTCAGCCAGCAGTCGTTGTAGCTCAGGCGCCTCCGGGGTGGTGTGCACGCCGGTGAGGGTTCCGATCACGCCGCAGTCGAGTCCGGCATGGCGAAGCACCGCGGCGATCAGGCTCACCGTCGTGGTCTTGCCATTGGTGCCTGTGACCCCGACCATCGTCAGCGCAGTGCTGGGATGCCCGTAGAACGCAGCCGCCAGTAGGCCCATCGTCTGACGCGTATCGTCCACCACCACCTGAGCGACTGCTGTGTCCAACGGATGGTCGACGAGCAGTGCGACGGCACCGCGGTCGATGGCCCGGGCGGCGTAGTCGTGGCCGTCGACATGATCACCGCGGACACAGCAGAACAAGCTGCCCGGCTGAACCCGACGGGAGTCGAACTCGATCGAGCTGAGCAACTGCTGGGCATCGCCGTGCAGCGCGGATTCCGGCAACCCGGATGAGGCGATCAGTTCGGCGAGGCTTCGAACCACTTGTTCACCTCGTCGGGGCAGGGCAACCGTGGTCGCCGGGTGCCGGGCTGATCTGCAGTTCGTGGATTGCAGCTTGGGCCAGGTCGACGAAGATGGGAGCCGACGCGGTGCCACCGAATCGGTCGTTGGAGGTCGGATCCGGTTCGTCGACGGACACCAAGATGGTGACCTTCGGATTGGTCGCCGGAAAGAAGCCGACGAAGGTAGCGAAGTAGGCGCGTTGACCATCGGCCGACTGGTAGCCACCACCAGCCTGGACCTTGTAGGCGGTGCCGGTCTTGCCCGCCACAGTCATCCCCGGGATCTGGGCGAGATAGCCGGTGCCCTTCTTGGAGCACACCACATCCGTCATCATCGACGTCATCTGCTGCGCTGTGGCGGCGGTTACCACCTGGTGGCTAGCGGAAGGCGGTGTGCTGACCATCTTGCCCGACGAGTCGACTACCGCCTTGACCAGCTTCGGTGCTACGTAGATGCCGCCGTTGGCGATCGTGTTTACTGCCGATACCAGTTGCAACGCCGTCGCCGAATAGCCATACCCGTATGTCACAGTGGCGTTCTCAGTGCCCTGCCAATTCTGCCACGGCTTTATCAGTCCGGCACTCTCGCCAGGAAAGTCGAGTGCTGTCGTCGAACCGAAGCCGAACGCAGTGAGATACGCGGCGAGCTTTTGCGATCCGAGCTGCTTGGCGGTGAGCCAGGTGCCGATGTTCGACGACTGCACCAAAATCTGGCGCAGCGTCATCGGCCCGGTGTCATGCGACTCGGCGTCGCGCACGATGTGCTGGTAGGGCGTGCCTTCGCCGAAGATGATGTACGGGGGCACGTTGATCGTGGTGTCGGGACTGGCGATGCCTTCGTTGACTGAAGCCGAGATGCTGAACACCTTGGCCACCGAACCCGGTTCATGGGCCGCCACAGCGGCATTGTTCGCGGCCGTGACCTTGGCGTTTCCGGCCTTGTCGCGGTCGACGTTGGCCATCGCCAGCACCTCGCCGGTGGACGAGTCCAGAATGACGGCACTGGCGCCCTTCGCCATCACCGTCGGCTTGTTGATCCCAGCCAGCAACGCCTGCTCGACCTGGTATTGCAACGACCGGTCCACGGTCAGCACAAGGTCATCTCCCGGGATCG
>JBDSMK010000032.1:0-3891 GCA_039915905.1 Ilumatobacteraceae bacterium | reverse complement strand
GCGGACGTGGCAGCGAGCTGCAGCCCAGCCCGGTGAAGGTCGCGGCTGCGGACCTCGGTCTGTCGGTGGTGCACAGCGTCGACGAGTTGCTCACCCTAGAAATCGATCTCGGCGTGGTGGTGGCGTTCGGGCAGATCATCAAGCCACACGTGCTCAGCGTGATCCCGATGGTCAACCTGCACTTCTCGTTGCTGCCGCGGTGGCGCGGTGCCGCGCCAGTGGAGCGTGCCTTGTTGGCAGGGGACACAGTGACCGGCGTGTGCCTGATGGAGATGGAGGAAGGTCTTGACACCGGAGGCGTATACGAGCGTCGCGAGGTACCGATCCGGCCCGGTGTGTCGGCAGACGACCTGCGCGCCGAACTGGTCGATGTGGGCACCGAAATGTTGGTGCGTCGTCTGCGCGATGGCCTCGGTGTCGCCGAGCCGCAGCAGGGGGAGACGGTGTACGCCGCCAAGCTCGTGGCGGCCGACCATCGCATCGACTGGGTTGCCGGCCCTGAGATCGTGGAGCGAGTCGTCCGGGTCGGCGGGGCATGGACCACCTTTCGCGGCAAACGGCTGAAGGTGCTCGCGGTCACCGTTGTCGGAGGAGAATCGGGAGACGAGTTGGACGGCGAGACGGTAGGCGGCGTGCGACTTGACGTCGTGCAGCCGGAGGGAAAGGGTCCGATGTCGTTCGCAGATTTCGCGCGCGGGGCGCGGCCATTGCCGGGCGAACGACTTGGTGGCCCAACCGGTGCAGGCCCGACGTGAGCAAGCCGAGCGGCACATCGCGATCTGTGGCGCCGTCCACCGCCAGATCTTCTGCCAGATCTGCCGCCAGACCCAACGCCGGGTCTACCGGGGCGCGGCGAGTAGCGCTCGACTGCCTGCTACGGATCGACCACGACGGTGCATACGCCAACCTCGTGATCGGTCCGATATTGGAGCGATCAGGGCTCGATCAGCGAGACCGGCGCTTTGTAACCGACCTGGTGTACGGCACCACTCGCATGCGGCGGGCGTGTGACGCCCTTGTCGACCGCTTCCTGACTCGAGAGCCGCCGGCGGAAGTGCGTTCGGCGCTGCGTCTGGGTGCCTACCAGTTGGTGTTTGCCGGTGTCTCGGCGCACGCCGCTGTTGGCGAGACCGTGAACCTCGTACCGAAGTCGGCACGAGGTTTCGTCAACGCTGTGCTCCGCCGGGTGGCGTCAACGCCGATGAATTGGCCGAGTACAGCGACGCGACTGAGCTATCCGGACTGGATCGTCGAGCGGCTGAACGCTGAGCTCGGAGTGGACGATGCCACCAGCACACTCGAGGTGATGAACACGGCGGCGTTCGCAACCGCGCGCGACGACGGCTACGTGCAAGATGCGGGATCGCAACTGGCCGCGGCGGCGGTCGAGGCCGTGTCCGGGGATCTTGTGTTGGACATGTGTGCGGCTCCTGGCGGTAAAGCCACTGCGATGTCGGCCGCCGGCGCATTCGTGATTGCCGCTGATGTGTCGCCGGTACGCTCCCGACTGGTTGCCGCCAACGTTCACCACCTCGGTAGCGACGTTGCACCGGTCGCCGCAGATGGGCTGCGTTCACCGTTCCCTCCAGGATGCTTCGACCGGGTCCTGCTCGACGCCCCGTGTAGCGGTCTCGGTACCTTGCGGCGGCGTCCCGATGCACGCTGGCGGATCACTGCTGCCGATGTCGGGGAGCTGGTCGAGTTGCAGCGCGGCCTGCTCGCTGCGGCAGCGTCACTGGTGCGTCCCGGCGGGATGCTGGTCTACAGCGTGTGCACCCTGCTGGCAGCCGAGTCGGTCGATCATCGCCAACCCGAAGGATTTGACGTGATCACCGCCACGCCTGCTGGGCCGTGGGCGCCGTACGCCCACGGGTTCCGGTTGCTGCCGCATCTCACCGACACCGACGGGATGATCCTGCTTCGGTACCGTAGGAGCCAATGACACAGTCGACCGCTGCGATGACCCTTGCCGCCAAGGTGCTGACCGTCAGCGACGGGGTGGTGGCAGGTACACGCGACGACGCCAGCGGTCGAGCGTTGGCAGACCTGCTGAACGCCAGCGGCTTCGAGGTCGTTGCAACTCGGGTGGTGGCCGACGGTGCCGAATCTGTGTCGGCAGCGCTGACGGAGATGAGCGAGTCGTTCGTCGGATTGATAGTCAGTACCGGCGGCACCGGCTTCGCTCCCCGCGACCAGACTCCCGAGGGCACCCGCGAGGTGATCGAACGCGAAGCACCGGGATTGGCGGAGGCAATGCGGCTGGTCAGCCCGCTGGGTCGGCTGTCGCGCGGTATTGTCGGTATTCGCGGCAAGGCCGTGATATGCAACACGCCCGGTTCGCCCAAGGGGTGCGTCGAGCAACTGCAAGCGATCATCGACGTGCTGCCGCACGCACTGCGATTGCTCGCCGACTTACCAACAAGCCACTGACGGCGCCAGATCTTTGCGTGTCGTTGCCGGACTAATCGGTTCTACTGCCGGCCAACGGTGCCGCTAGCGTCGGTCGGCGTGTTGAGACTGGTGTTGCCCAAGGGTTCGTTGGAGAAGGCCACGCTGGAACTGTTCGAGGCGGCCGATCTTTCGGTGCAGCGCTCGTCGTCGGTTGAGTACCGGGCCACGATCGACGACCCACGTGTGCTCGATGTGCGCATCCTGCGCCCGCAGGAGATACCGATGTATGTCGCAGAAGGTCTCTTCGATGTAGGTCTGACAGGGCGTGACTGTGTGGAGGAGACCGCCAGTGACGTCGTCAGCCTGGGGGAGTTGCGTTACAGCAAGGCCACCTCGCTGCCCACAAGAGTGGTGGTCGCAGTGGCCGATGATTCGCCCGTCCGGCGCGTCGAGGACCTACCGCAAGGCGTGCGAGTTTCCAGCGAATATCCGGGATTGACGGCGCGGTACTTCGCCGGCAAAGGCATTGCCGCCGAAGTTCGTCTGAGCTACGGGGCAACTGAGGCGAAGATCCCGGACATAGCCGACTGCATCGTGGACATCACGGAGACCGGCCGCGGCCTGCGTGCCGCCGGTCTCCGGATCATCGACACCATCCTGGTCAGCTATACCGAGATGGTGGCCAACAAACAGGCCTATGCCGATCCGGTCAAGCGCCACGCTATGGCTCAACTGATGACGCTCCTGACCGGCACGATGGATGCCCGCGGCAAGGTGCTGGTGAAGTTGAACGTCGCTGCCGCGAACTTCCCCGACGTACTCGCAGTATTGCCCTCGGCGCAGTCGCCAACGGTCAGCGAACTGGCAAACGGAGGGTTCGCGGTCGAGGCAGTGGTGGAGAAGCGATCGATCAACACGCTGATCCCAGCTCTGAAGGACGCAGGGGCCAGCGACATCTTGGAGTTGGCGATCAGCAAGATCGTCGCCTGATGGTCGCGTCCGTTACGCACGCAGGCACGGTCACGACGTTCGACGACCATGCCGGATTGGGGGAGATCACGACCGTCGACGGCACGGTTGTTGCCTTTCAGTGCATCTCGATTGCCGACGGCACGCGTCGCGTGGCAACTGGTACGCCAGTGCAGTTCGAGTTGCTGGCCAAACTCGGCCGTTACGAAGCTGCCAACATCCGCCCACGATGAAAGACCGTGACCAGCGGATCATCGACGTGATCCGGTTCCTCGGCGAGGGCGAGGTGGTCAGCTACGGCGACATCGCAGCTGACGCCGGGTTTCCCGGGCTGGCTCGGCTTGTTGGGCACCTGCTTGCGACGAGTGATCTGGACCTGCCGTGGTGGCGGGTGGTCAACAGTGCCGGCCGACTCGTTCCCAGTCACGAGCCAGAACAGGCTGCATTACTTCGCGCCGAGGGTGTGCGGGTCGCGAACGGTCACGTTCGCCAAGCTCCGGTCGGCCGATTTGCCTCGTCGCGGGCTTCAGC
>JBDSMK010000227.1:0-4071 GCA_039915905.1 Ilumatobacteraceae bacterium | reverse complement strand
GTCCGGTAAGCGGTCTGGCAGCGCACGTCAGTGCCGTGGGAGCGTTGTCCACGTACAACGTGGCTGTGATTGATGGTGCTCCCGATCAGGACCATTGGGAGCGTAATTGCTCCACTCATGGTGATCGAGTCGACTGTTGTCGCCTTCGGCAGCGGCTGGCCGACTCTCAGGTTGGGCGCCAGATTGCTCAGATCAAGGGAGTCCGCGGCAGAGGCAGTGGCCACGAATCCCGACAGCGGCAACAGCGCAGACCTACCGACCACACCACCGAGGTTGGTGGTGCCATTGGCGGACTGGGCGCCGGCCAAGAACACCGTGCCCGATCCCGGAGCACCAGTCGGACCGGCGGGACCGACCTCACCCGTCGCACCAGCGGGGCCGATGTCGCCCTGGGGTCCGGCAGGACCAGCAGGACCGGCAGGACCGACCTCGCCAACAGACCCAGTTGCACCAATAGCTCCGACAGCACCGACCTGACCAGCCGCACCTGCAGGGCCGACAAGGCTTGTCGGAGGGGTCGGCCATTCTCCGTCTGCCTTTGGCCCATAGAGCGTGGTTGTCGAGTTGTCGATGTAGTAGTCGCCGTCGTGGCCGAGATCGGAGGGCGGGAGCCCATCCCCATTGAGGATCGTGTTGGCGGTGCCACCGACGCCATCAACCTCCGAGAGTGGAACCATGTACCCAACGACGTCGAGCACCAAGTTCAGAGTTCCCTGGTAGTTGAAGATGCTGAACCCGCCATTTTCTCCTAGGCGCGCGATCGTCATGTTGGACACTTCGAGACCTGGTAGTGCGTTGTTGGTCGAGGGATGTGGGTTGGCGGGGATCTCGCCTTGCGGGTAGATCAAGATCCACGAGGGCTCAGAGGCATCCTTGTCGATCGTGGTGTTCAGAACCACGGCCGTTGCGTTCGCTGGTACGACCGAGCCACTTCCGGTCATCGGCAGATTGAGCGTCTGTCCGGGCTGCAACTTGGCGGCGACTACAACGCCGATAGGTCCTCCGTCCGCCGGCCCACGAGTGTCGAGCACACGAGTCGGCGAGACCAGAGACGAAAACCTCGGCCTGAGTAGCGGGAACGTTCACCGCCGGGCGAAGTGATGGTGAATGGGCAACGACAGTCGCCGCAGACCCGGCCACAAGCAGTGTTGCGCTGCGGCGCCACAGAACGTGTCGCTGCGTGCAATTCTTTACCGTGGAGCTGAGGGGAATTGAACCCCTGACCCCTTCCATGCCATGGAAGTGCTCTGCCAACTGAGCTACAGCCCCGGGAACTCGTCCTGGCGACTGGGTGAGGCTACCGACCAGGGTCGGGTGCCACCAACCCCCCGCAGGCGTCAGGTTCGCCAGAGATCCTTACTCCTGCCAGTCGACCCTCGGAACGTCTCTGTAGAGACGCTCGATCTCGTAGTAGGAACGCATCTCGTCGCTGAAGACATGCACAACGACGTCACCGAAGTCGATCAGCACCCATTGCTGCTCGGCGGCGCCTTCGATGCGCAGCGGGGAACGACCGTGCACCTCACGGACCTGTTCTTCGATCGAGTCAACCAAACTGCGTACTAGACGGCGGTTGGATGCGCTGGTGATCACGAAGTACTCGGTGATCGCCAACACCTCACCGACGGCAAAGACAACGATGTCCTCACCCTTCTTGGCATCAGCTGCGCGTGCCGCTGTGCAAGCCAGGTCGACCGACTTGTCACCATCCCCAACGATCTTCTGACCTTCGCCCACGTCAGCCGACCGCCGCATCGGTGGTCGAGGCAAAGGTCTCCGGCGAAGCGACCGGAGTGTTCTGGTCGAGGAAGTCGGCGCCGAGGACGAGGGTCGCGTTGATCCCCTGCATCTGCGATTTGGGCGTGCCGTAGCTGAAGTTGCCGAATGACGGCGTCAGCAGATCGGTCGTGGCCTTGACACTCTGGTCGTAGATGTACATCTCGGTCTTGTCCTGTTTCGTAGCGGTCAGATCGACCGAGATCACGTTATGGCCGGCGTAAAGCAGTACGTCGATGGCAAACTTCACCCGCGCCTCGTATCCCGGTGGAGCGATGACGCGAAACGACAGCCCGTTCGCTGGAGCCGACATCGCACCTGGCGCGATGCTGGCGAACACCAGCACCTCCTCGGAGCGGTCGAGCATGGCGAGGTCACCGGTGAGCCCCGGGGTGTCAGGGGGGAACGGCGAAAGTGCCAAGCCGCGTGTGCCAACCCTGCCGGCGAACAGGTGGGCGGTGAGATCGGCGAATGACGACACCGACGGCCCGACCGAGTCCGACGGCCGACCTTCGCCAACGGAGACTGACACGGCCGACCACAGCGCCTCGATGTTCGGTGTCCGTGCCGACTCCTCCACGGTGGATGATCGGCTGTCGAGCACCTGGACCGCTTCGGCCGCACTCATCGACCGGGGCCCACGGTTGAAAACCACCTGGGTGCTCCCGCTCGAGTCAGAGACCACCGTTCGCGGCAGATCGACGTCCAACGGTGCGACCGCGCCGAGCATCAACGCGCTCTGTGCCGGACCAGCCACAGAGGAATAGTCAAGTGTCAGCCCGAGCGTCGACTCGACTGCCACAAGCAGTCCGGGCGCCCCACCGGCCGAGTAGGCCGCGCTGAACGGGGTCCGCTGGTCACCGATTGCCTGGGTTGAATCGATGTTCACCGGCACGGAGACGATGCTGCCGCCACGCAAGGACGGGGCGAGTACGAAAATGCTGAGCGACGTGAGCTGGTTTGCTGAGTCGACCGTGGCGAAAAGCGCCGTCGGTGTTGACGGAACCGAATCGATCGGCAGTCCGCTGTCGGCCCGCTTTGCAGCGGTGTACTGACCCAACGCATCGCGGCCGTACACCAACAGCACCACGATCAAGCTGACGGCCACGATGTTGGCAGCGAGCATCACCATCGTGCGCCGCCGGCCGCTACCGGCCAGCGCGGTCATACAGTCACCCGGTACAACCCGCGGTCGTTGATCAGTGCCAGCACCGGCTTGGTGATCAGGTAGTCGAGCGGTCGACCGTCACCGAACCTGGCGCGCAGATCAGTGCTGGACACTTCCAACCTGGGCACCTCGACGCGAGTCCAGACCATGCCCTCTGGTAGCACCACAGGTTCGCCCGGGCGGTCGACCACCACCAGCGACGATCGTGCAACCACCTCGTCGTGGCGTTCCCAACTGGTTATCCCGGCCGCCGCGTCGTCGCCGACGATCGTGAACAACTCGGCCCCCGGATACTGCCGCGCAAGGGTCTGCAACGTGTCGGCGGTGTAACTGGCCCCTCCGTGATCGATCTCCTGACGTCCAGCGACAAGACCGTCGACGTTGCGTACTGCGGCTTCCACCATCTCCAGGCGCTCCTCCGACGGCGTGATGCTGCGGCTGCTCCGCTTCTGCCATGGCACGTTGGCGACCATCAGCACGACGAGGTCGAGCTGCAGCGCATGACGGACGTTGACAGCCGTAACGAGGTGACCGACATGCGGGGGGTCGAACGTGCCTCCGAACAGACCGATGCGAAGGGACACGGGCGGGGATTCTAGGGGCGACAACTGGCGCCCTGCTGGCACTTACGTCAACAGGCCTCGAAAGGGGTCGGTAAGAATCACGTACGGACGCGTCAAACCGATACTGGCTTGCCCGCGCACATGTAGTACAGTTGCCTGTCCCCCTCGATCCGATCCCCCGATCGGATTCTTGCGAAGCGTACCGTGCGAACCGGTTGTTTCGTGAGTACTTCGGGTACCAGTGTGCCAGGCCCTGTGCCGAATGACACGCTGCATCCGAGGAATGTCCCCCACTAAAACGAAGTTGAGAACATTGTCATGAACGATTCCATTGGTCTGTACTTGAACGACATCGGCAAGGTCTCCTTGCTCAACGCCGAAGAGGAGCGCGAGTTGTCTCGCGTCATCGAAGCCGGTCGCGAAGCTGCCGAGAAACTCGGCAACGGCGAAAAGGGCGCTGCCCTCAAAGGCGCCGTTGCGGCCGCCTCGGCCGCCAAGGACCGATTCATCCGGTCCAACCTCCGTCTTGTGGTGTCCATTGCCCGGCGCTACCCGCTGCCCCAA
>JBDSMK010000195.1:0-6144 GCA_039915905.1 Ilumatobacteraceae bacterium | reverse complement strand
AGGAGTTGGGCGTTGAGGGCGACGACGATTGTGGACACGCTCATCAGCCCGGCCGCGACCGCTGGCGGCATGGTGATGCCGGCCCATTGGAGGGCACCCGCGGCGATGGGGATGGCGAGCACGTTGTAGCCAGCGGCCAACGCCAGGTTCTGGCGCGATTTGCGGTAGGTGGCTTCGGAGAGCCGGATGATGGCCATCACGCTGCGCGGGTCGTCGCTGACGAGGATGAGCCCGGCGGACTCGATGGCCACATCTGTGCCGGCGCCGATGGCGATGCCCACGTCGGCTCGGGCGAGGGCGGGGGCGTCGTTGACGCCGTCGCCGACCATGGCGACGCGCAGGCCTCTGTCTTGAAGCTCTGCGACCTTGGCGGCCTTGTCCTCGGGGAGGACCTCGGAGAAGACCTCGTCGATGCCGAGGTCGGCTGCTACGGCGTCGGCGACCTGGTGGGCGTCGCCGGTGATCATCACGACTTTGCGTCCCGCCGTGTGGAGCTGGTCGATGGCTTGGCGGGCTTCGGGGCGGACCTCGTCTTCCACTGCCACCGCGCCGAGGATGCCGTCGCTGGAGGTGAGGTAGAGCACCGATGACCCGCGACCCTTCCATTCCTCGACGGCGGCGGAAATCGATTCGGGCACCGTGAGGCCCCGGTCGCGTAGCATCGCTGGTCCACTGACCGCATACACCATGTCGTCGATGCGCGCTTCGACGCCGCGGCCGGTGAGGGAGCGAAACTCGGTGACTGTGGCGATGCCGTCGCGCTCGTGGGCGGCGTGGACGATGGCCCGAGCCAGCGGGTGCTCGCTGTCGGCCTCGACGCCGCCGGCGAGGCGGAGTATCTCGCTATCGGTGCGTCCGGCGGTGGCGGCGACGCCGACGACGACGTGCTCGCCTTTGGTGAGGGTGCCGGTCTTGTCGAACAGGACGGTATCGATTTTGCGGCTGGTCTCGAGAGCGAGCCGGTCCTTGATCAGAATGCCGTTGCGAGCCGCCATCGAACTCGACAGCGAAGTGGTGAGGGGGATGGCGAGCCCGAGCGCGTGTGGACACGAGATCACCAGTACCGTCACGACCCGCACGACGGCCTCGTTGCCTTCGCCGATCAGGGTCCAGACGACGGCCGTGATGACGGCTGCGGCCATCGCCACATAGAAGAGAAGCGCGGCTGCCCGGTCGGCCAACACCTGGGTGTGTGACCGTGACTCCTGGGCTTGGGCCACCAGCCGGCCGATCCCGGCCAACGCAGTGTCCTCCCCGATTGCAGTGACCTCGACACGCACGGCGGAGTCGGTCGACACCGAGCCCGCGATCACGGAATCGCCCGTCGATTTCGGGACAGGGCGCGATTCGCCAGTGATCATGGACTCGTCGAGTTCGGCGGCGCCCTCGATGATCCTGCCGTCGGCGGGGATCCGGCTGCCGGATCGCACAAGGACCACGTCGCCGGTGCGCAGCTCGTCGAGGCGGACGGTCTCGACGGAGCCGTCAGCTGTGACGCGTTCCGCTTCGTCGGGAAGCAGCTCGGCCAGGGCTGCCAGCGCGTCCTGGGCGGCGCCGAGGGCTTTCATCTCCTGCCAGTGCCCCAGCAGCATGATCGTGATCAGGGCGGCGAGCTCCCACCAGAAGTCCAGGTCGAGCCATTCGAGCGATGTCGCCATCGACGCCACGTAGGCGACGGTGATCGCCATCGCGATCAGCAGCATCATCCCGGGCTGGCGTTGCTTGGCCTCCTGCACGCCACCGGCCAGGAATGGCCACCCGCCCCACAAGAACAAGAACGTCCCAAGCACCGGACCGACTAGTTTCAGGCCCGGGAAGTCAAGGTTGTAGCCGAACCAGTCCATGACCATCCGACTGGACACCACCAACGGAACCGTCAGCAGCAGACTCCACCAGAACCGCCGCCGAAACATCTCCACGTGCCCGGAGTGATCGCCATGAGCGCCATGATCGCCATGAGCGCCATGAGCGCCATGAGCGCCATGAGCGCCATGACCGCTCGGCTCCCGCTCGTGGGTCAAGTTCTCTGTCATCGCAGTCTCCTCTGGCGAGATGGTCCCAGACCGAAACACCGCTCTTGGCCGGACTAGTCTCGTCGACTCAGACGCGAAACCCCAGCCGGAATCGTGAGACGGTTGACGAAGGCTGCTGGGATCGACAAGCGGATCAGACCGCACCTTCGTCGCCGGCGCCAGCCGCTTAACCACCGGGGAGGACGAAGTGCACAGCGGCTTGTTCGACGATCTCGGCGACGTCAGCTCCGTGAACCGCTCGATGTCGAGGCGACCGTGATCCAAGGCATCGAGGGATACTCGGACCCAATCGAGCAGACGGCTGCCGCCTGATACCGTCCCTCATGCCCACTCCACCACGCGGCAAGCACGCAACCTACGAAAAGGGGGGCAGCCAGTGACCGGTATCGCCATCATCACCGAGGCATGCATTGGTGTGAAGGACCGGGCGTGCGTGGACGTATGCCCGGTGCAGTGCATCTACGAATACGACGCTGCGAACAACATATTGTTCTCAGAAGTCGAAGCCGGCGACGGAGTCGCGAACAGCCACCGACCAAATCCGGACGCCGTCGCAATCTTCGGTGACGGCCTGCTCTACGTCAACACCGACGAATGCACATCCTGTACGGCCTGCTACCAACCCGACGTGTGCCCGGTCGGGGCGATCTACGCCGAGCAGAACGTCCCGGACGGTTCAGCTCGCTCCAAGTACAACTCGTCGGACACCGGCAAGGGTCACGACCACACGTTCTTCATTCAACTCAGCCGCGACGTTTTCGCCGACTGATCCTCAAGTAGGCGCCTCGGAGCGAACCGTTCACACTTGCGGCTTGCGTCGCTCGACCCAGGCGTCGATCCCGTCGCAAGTTTGATAAAGCAGTTCGAGACGATCATCGCTCTCCGGATATCTCGCACCGGGAGGACGCGCCACACCAGCTCGACCACTTTGTGGTCGGGAATGGCTGATCAGAGGTCTGCAATCGTGGCGATCTGATCCAAGCCGGTGTGGGCTACGGACACCCCGGGCATCAGGGCATCCTCTACGTTTCACTGGCCTGCTTCATCCAGGCGGGGTTCGTCGCGTCCCAAAAGGCACGCTGCGCGCGTCGTGAACACCGCCGCCCAACCATGTCAGGAGATGCCATGAAGAAGTTCACCAACGCTCGGATCTATCGCCAGCACGACGTGACCAGCGAGATCCTGGTCGACAACGGATTCATCAAACAGATCGGCACAGAACTGCCCGGAGCAGACGAGGTGATCGACCTTGGTGGCCGGCTGGTGATCCCGCCGTACGTCGACCCCCACCTGCACCTCGACTACGTCTACACCGCCCGTAGTCATGGCGCCACGAACACGAGCGGCACGTTGTTCGAAGGCATCGCCCGCTGGCACGACGTCAAGAAGACCCAGACCCTGGAGGATGCCAGGGAGCGAGCGCTGAAGGGCATCATGGAGGAGGTTTCCCACGGCGTTCAGTTCATCCGTACACACATCGACGTCACCGATCCCAACCTGACCGGCCTGGAGGCGTTGCTCGAAATTCGCGAGCAACTCAAAGACAACGTCACAATCCAGATCGTCGCCTTCCCGCAGGAGGGAATGTACGCCTTTAAGGGCGGCGACGAGATGGTCGAGGAGGCGTTGAGAATGGGCGCGGACTGCGTCGGCGGCATCCCGCACTTCGAGTGGGCGCGAGAGATCGGCGAGAAATCTGTTCACCGCACCGTCGAGCTCGCCGAGAAGTACGACAAGCTGATCGACGTTCATTGCGACGAGACCGACGACCCGATGAGCCGCTTCGCCGAACTCCTCAACGCCCTCGTGATGACCGCAGGCAGCGGCACCCGTACAACGGCCAGCCACACGTGCTCCTTCGGTTCGGCCGACGATGCCTACGCCTTCCGCATGATGGGGTTGTTCCAGAAGTCGGGGATGAGCTTCATTGCCAACCCGACCGAGAACGCCTACCTCCAGGGGCGCCAGGACACCTATCCCAAGCGTCGCGGCCTGACCCGGGTGAAGGAGATGTGGGAGAACGGAATCAACGTCTGCTTCGGCCAGGACTCCATCAACGACCCGTGGTACCCGGTCGGCAACGGCAACATGATGAACATCTTGGACAACGGCATCCACCTGGCGCAGACCATGTCGTTCGATGAACTCGATCGGTGCCTGGACCTCGTCACCTACAACGGTGCCAAGACCCTGAACGTGGAACACCAGTACGGCATCGAGGCGGGCAAGCCGGCCAACTTCCTGGTACTGAACGCCGATTCACCGTTCGAGGCCGTCCGCCAACGCGCCGACGTGCTGGCCTCGATCCGCAACGGTCAGTACCTGTTCAAACGCCCCGAGCCGAGCTACGACGTCGAAATCGACCTGTTCAGAAAGACCGTCTGAGCCTCATCCCCTCATCGGATCATCGCTGACCGATCTGTTCGAGAATCGCGACTATCCGGGGTCGACGCACTTCTTCTTCGACATCGGCCACGAGAACGCCCTGGCATTCTTCGACTTCCCGGGTCTCGACGTCGGCGACTACGCAGAAGTGCTTGGCGGACATCGGTGAAATGTACGGCTCGCCGGTGATGTGACGGTGCCCGACACATCACCGATCACGATCAAGGCCGCAATCAGCGCCATCCGAGCAATCGTCGGATCGGTCGAGGCCGACGGCCGGAGTTTTAACCCGTCGAAATCAAACCGATACTTACCGCTGCGTTACAACCGACATCTGACAAGGAAGTGCAATGACCGACTCCGCCATCGAACTCCGCATCGACCCTCGCGATCGGCCCGTCGGTGGCGGACAGGTCCGTCGCCTGCTCCCCTACCGGGCCCGCCGCATGGTCGGACCGTTCATCTATGCCGACGTCATCGGACCGGAATCCTTCAGACCCGGAAAAGGCATCAACGTCGACGCCCACCCCCACATCGGACTGTCGACGGTGACTTACCTGTTCGAGGGGCGCATGGTGCACCGTGACTCGACCGGCGCGGTGCAGACCATCGAACCGGGAGCGGTCAACTGGATGACCGCCGGGTCCGGCGTCGCACACACCGAACGGTCTCACCCCGACGACGTGCCGACCTCCCGTCTCATGCACGGCCTGCAGACCTGGGTGGCCTTGCCGACCGAAGCCGAAGAGGTCACGCCGACGTTCCAGCACACGGCCGCAGGTGAGATACCGACCGACAAGATCGGGCGGTCATCAGTCCGAGTCGCCGTCGGCTCCGGCTGGGGCCTCGACTCACCCGTGACCGGATCATCACCGCTGATCCTCGCCGAAGTCGCACTCGACGGCGACTCGCCCGTACCGATCAAATCGAAGCTCCCGGAGCTCGGGGTAATCGCGCTCTCTGGCGACCTGCGAGTCAACGACCAGACGATCGCGTCCGGTCAACTCGCCGTGATTCGCGCCGATGCGTCGGCGACGCTCAGCGGCTCAGGCACCGCCATCGTGCTCGGCGGCGAACCGGTCGGGAAACGCACCATCTGGTGGAACTTCGTCCACAGCGACCCCGACCGAATCGAACAGGCGAAGGCCGACTGGGCCAGCCAGCGCGTCTGGCAGGTCCCACAGGACCATGAGCCTTACGTTGCGCTGCCCGCCTGACCGCGCTGCGAGATTCATCCGACCACCACCAAGCCCGGAGCTCCGATGCGAACGGGCTCGCCGCTCGTCGCCGATGCGCTCTCCGCGGTGCGGTCGGAGACCACGCCAATCGCCCTGGACTATTGGCTATCGATCCTAGTGGCTATCTATCCTAGCTGCGATGCTAGTCCATATAGCTACATCGATCAACCTTTGACAGTGCGCCGACCCGAGAGAGATGGCGCGTTGTGGCCAGCTCGGAGTTCGTCGGCGGCCCACGTAGCCCAGTCGCACATCATCGCCGACCACCGGAGACCCTGTTCGAGCGCGATCCGTCCCATGCGGTCGCTGCCGCTGGCGTCCCACGGGATGACGCCATCAAGGGCTTCGAGGGCGGCATGGCTTTCGCGATAGGCGTCGGCCTCTCGCTCGAGGACTGTCACCGCTTCTTGTGTATTTAGCGTCCAGAGAAAGAACACGCGCAGCATCGCCTCGTTGCGATTGGAGCGATCGGGTCCGCGCCCTAGTGA
>JBDSMK010000192.1:0-2970 GCA_039915905.1 Ilumatobacteraceae bacterium | reverse complement strand
GGCCTGCAGCGGCCGCGAGGTGATCACATGGGAGATGCCCAGTTCGTCACGGCTGTGCGCGCCGAGTGCATCGTGGGCCATCAACTCGCGGGCGACCTCCGCGGCGAGCGGCGGTGTCACCCCGCGCGACTCGTAGATCCGAGCCAGTTCTTCGTGCTCACTATGCGGGTCGGTTGCCAGTTCGTGGGCCTCACGAGCGATGTCGGCGCGTTCGGTGTCGGTCTGGGAGCTGACCGACACGTACTCGCCGGCGGCCATCGACATCGCTCCGGCCACCAGCCCGGCGGTGGCTGCCACGAGCACGGCCGAGCGTGACGCTCCGGTGGCGGCGACGCCGACGATAAGGCTGGCCGTGGAAACGATGCCGTCGTTGGCGCCGAGCACCGCAGCACGCAGCCACCCGACGCGGTCGGAGCGGTGCAGTTCGCGATGTCTCATACGGACAGTGTCTCATCCCAACAGTGCCTCATCCCGACCGTGCCTCAACTGCAATCAGAACTATGGTCTTGGCACAGGTATCAAGCGATTGGGGATTGCGATGACCTACGCGACAGGGCGTACATTTTATGACGCCGACAGTCACATCATGGAGCTGCCCGACTTCTTGGTTCGCCATGCGGATCCCAAGTGGCGTGAGCGGATGCCAATGGTGCCGATTCCTGACGTGGAGAGGCTGGAGGCTTTGCTCGCGGACGCTGCGGTGCGCCGAGGTCACCGGGAAGAAACCGTTGCCAAGCTCGTCGGCCTGGGCGACGGACTGATCGCCGGGCCGAAGGGATACCTAGCGCTCGGGGCGTTCAACAGCGGCGAGCGCAGCCAGGCGCTCGACATGCTCGGCTTCGACAGGCAGCTGCTGTTTGCCACCTTCGCCGAAGGCATCGCCTTCTCCGAGGAGCGGGCGATCGACGATCGTTATGCGGTGGCCCGCGCTCACAACCGGGCGATGGCCGAGTTCTGTGCCGACGATCGGCGGATGATGGGCGTCGCCTTGTTGCCACTCGACGTGACCACCTTGACCATGGCCGAATTGGACAACATCATCGATCTCGGACTGCGTGCGGCATGGGTTCCACACCGGGCGTGCGGGGGACGGTCGCCCGGCCACAGCGATCTCGATCCGGTGTGGGCGCGACTCGCCGAGGCCGGCATCCCATTTGTGTTGCACGTCGGTGGCGTGCCGTTGCAGATGCCCGCCGAGTGGGCCAACACCGGTAGGCGGGTACCCACCGATTGGCTCGGCGGCGGCGAGAACGTGCGCGGCAAGGACATGACCAGCCTGCATCATCCAGTTGAACGGTTCCTCGGCACGATGGTGCTCGACGGCGTGTTCGAACGTCACCCCGGTCTACGTGGCGGCGTCATCGAGCTCGGTGCGGGCTGGGTGCCGCAGATGATCACCCGGCTCGACTGGGTAGTCGACATCTGGGCCAAGTCCGAGCCGGAGTTGGCCGCGCTGACCCGCAAACCGTCTGAGCAGATAGTCGAGCACCTCGCTTTCACGCCGTACGTGTACGAGGATGTCGGCGCGTTGGTCAGCCAGTCAGACCCGCGGCTGTACCTGTTCTCCTCGGACTACCCGCACAACGAGGGCGGCCGGCAACCACTCGGTCGTTTCGAGCGTTCGTTGGACAACGCCGGTGCCGACGAACTGATCAAGACGGGCTTCTACTCGGCCAACTTCGAACGCCTCTTCGCCGACTCCTGATTCCTGCGTCGCGGTCGAAGCGACCCACGAGACTTCAAGAGCTCTAGCGTCAGACCTGTTAGATCTCGGCTGTTGCGCTCACGAAGGTGCCGGCACGAAGCGGCACCAACTCGTGGTAGCGCCCATATTCGCGGACGTCGCGGAACGGCTCATTGCCCACAGCGTTGTACGAGGCGATGTACCCCCATCGTTGCATCGCACTGGTGTTGGCGTCGGAGCGGTGGAGCAGGTTGCAATGAAATACCAGCGCGTCGCCTGGATCCATCTCGACGTACACCCGATCGAATCGCTTCAGGGCGGCCTCCAAATACTCCTCGTCCACAACAGTTTGGTCGTTGACCCGCAGGTGATCGATGCGTCCGAGGTGGTGCGATCCGGAGAGCACCTGCAGACACCCGTTCTCCTTCAGAGACGGATCGAGAGCGATCCAGATGCTGAGCATCTCGGGAGCCAGGCACTTGTTCTGATACCAGTAGCCGAAGTCCTGGTGCCATTCCCATGCACCTCCCTTGAAAGGTTCCTTCATCGTCATCTTGTGGCTGTATAGATAGGTGGCGCGGCCGATGATGTCCACAGACGTATCCACGAGCCGCTGGTCACGTGCCACGTAACCGTAGAGATCGTCACCGGCTTCGTTCCAGAGCTTCAGCAGGGTTCGCCGACCCTCCTTGTCGCCCTTCTCCATCATCTCTCCGAGTTCGATCTCACTTTGGAGATCGAGCCGGGCGCGGTCGCGAAACGAAGTCACCTCCGGCATGTCGAAGAATCCCTTGATGAGGCAGTATCCGTCTGCCGCGTACTGTCCGAGTTGCTGCGATGTCAACACTTCGACTCCTGTGTGATGGGTGGAAAGCTGCCTTGGTTCAGATCGATGGTGAGAAACGAGTTGAGATCGTTGCGTCGGCAGCTGCCCGCCGTAATGCGCCGGCGATGTCGAGGCCGAACTGGTATGCCCGCCGTCCGGTCGCGTCCATGAACCAGATCCCGTGCAGCAGCCCGTGTGCGTGCAGCGCTGTCACCTCGACTCCGGCTTCGGCGAGACGTTGGGAATAGATCTGTCCTTCGGACGACAGCGGGTCGAGCCCACAAGTGATGACAGTGGCCGGGGGGAGTCCGGTGAGATCTTCGACCGCGAGGAGGTCGGCGTAAGGCGGAGCTACGCCGTCGCCGACGTACATCTGCCAGAAGTGTTGCATCGTCTTCCTGGTGAGGAAGTAGCCCTCGGCGAACTGTCCGTAGGAGGTGCTCTCGAAGTTCCGACTGAC
>JBDSMK010000183.1:0-2975 GCA_039915905.1 Ilumatobacteraceae bacterium | reverse complement strand
ACGCCGATCTTCAAAAGATCACCGACTCCGCCCGGATCGACGGTCTCGAACGGATTGCGCTTCAGCAGACCCTGCTCGAGGTACGCCGGCATCATCCGGCTCTCCACATCGTCGCGGCTGAAGCCGAACGTCAACTGGGTCAGGTCGTTGGTACCGAAGCTGAAGAAGTCGCTCTCCTCGGCGATCTCGTCGGCGCGCAGCGCAGCCCGCGGGGTCTCGATCATCGTTCCAATGGTCACCTCAGGCTTCTTGCGCATGCCCTTGGTGACCTCGGCGATGGCATCTTCCACCCAGCCGCGCGCGACGTGCATCTCCTCACGGGTGACGGTGAGCGGAATCATCACCTCGACGATCGGGTTCTTTCCCTGCTTGCGCAACGCCGCTGCAGCGAGCATCAAGGCGCGCACCTGCATCGCGTAGAGCCCGGGCTTGACGACGCCGAGACGCACCCCGCGCGTCCCGATCATCGGGTTGTGCTCAGCCCACTCCTCGGCAGCCTTCAACTCGTACAGCTCGCGCGCCGACAAGCCACCAGCAGAGGCCTGCTTGATACGCAGCTCCTCTACCGACGGCAGGAACTCGTGCAATGGCGGGTCAAGCAGCCGCACCGTGACAGGTAGGCCGTCCATCGCTGCGAGGACCTGCTCGAAGTCGATCTGCTGCACCCGGCCGAGCTCGGCCAGCGCGGCTGTCTCGGCCTCGTCGGTCTTCGCCAGGATCATCTCACGCACAACCGGCAGGCGATCAGGCGCCAGGAACATGTGCTCCGTGCGGCATAGACCGATGCCTTCGGCCCCGAGCTCGCGGGCATTCTTGGCGTCCTCGCCGGTATCGGCATTGGCCCGCACACCGAGCTTGCCGCTGCGCACCACGTCGGCCCAGGCCAGCAACGTGGCGAACTCAGGCGGGGGCTCAGCCGCGGCCAGCGCCATCTCGCCGAGCACTACCTCACCGGTGGAGCCATCGAGCGAAATCGTGTCGCCCTCGTTGACCACGACACCGCCGGCGCTGAACGACCGGCCCGAGATCTTCACTGAATCGGCCCCGACCACAGCCGGCGTGCCCCAACCACGTGCGACCACCGCAGCATGGCTCACTAGTCCGCCGCGGGCAGTGAGGATGCCCTGGCTGACCATCATCCCGTGCACGTCCTCCGGGCTGGTCTCGTTGCGCACGAGAATCACCTTCTCGCCCCGGTCGGCGGCGGCATCAGCATCATCAGCAGTGAAGTAGACGCGGCCCACGGCGGCACCGGGCGAAGCCGCGAGACCCTTGGCGATGACTTCGCCCTTGCCTGCGAACTGCGGGTGGAGAACCTGATCGAGGTGATCGCCAGTGACCCGCATCAAGGCCTCGTGCTTGCTGATCTTCCACTTCTCGGCGCCGCGGCCGGTGCCGTTGGTCATCTCCACTGCCATCCGCAGCGCGGCGGCTCCGGTGCGCTTGCCGACGCGGGTCTGGAGCATCCACAACTTGCCCTGATCGATGGTGAACTCGGTGTCGCACATGTCGGTGTAGTGCCGTTCGAGCCGGGCGAAGATGTCCAGCAGTTCGGCATGGATGACCGGGAAGTGGCCCTTCATCGCATCCAGGTCTTCGGTGTTACGGATGCCGGCGACCACGTCTTCGCCTTGCGCGTTGACCATGAAGTCGCCGTATGGGCGGTTCTCGCCGGTGGCCGCGTTGCGGGTGAAACCGACGCCGGTACCGCTGTTGTCGTCGCGGTTGCCGAACACCATCGTCTGCACGTTGACCGCGGTACCGAGGTCATGGGCGATCCGTTCACGGACGCGGTAGGCAATGGCCCTGGCGCCGTTCCAACTCTGGAAGACCGCTTCCACCGCGCCGCGCAGCTGCTTCACCGGATCCTGCGGGAATGCCTTGCCGGTGACGGCCTTGATGACCGACTTGTAGTGCTCGCACAGCTCCTTCAAAGCAGCCGAAGTGAGCTCAGCGTCCGTCGCAACGCCGGCGGTCTGCTTAGCAGCCTCCAACGGTTGATCGAAGCTCTCTGCGTCGACCTCCAGCACGATTCGTCCATACATCGAGATGAACCGCCGATAGCTGTCGTAGGCGAAGCGGGCATCGTTGGTGCCGGCTGCCAGCCCCTTGACGCTCTTGTCGTTGAGGCCCAGATTGAGCACGGTGTCCATCATCCCGGGCATCGAGAACTTGGCGCCGGAACGCACACTGACCAGCAGCGGGTCGGCCGCGTCGCCAAGCTTGCGGCCCATCACCTTCTCCAGCGCTGCGACATGTCGAGCAATCTCCTGGTCCAACCCGGACGGCCATCCGCCGTGCATGTAGTCACGGCAGGCATCGGTGGAGATGGTGAAGCCTGGCGGTACGGGCAGGCCGAGCACACTTGTCATCTCGGCGAGGTTGGCGCCCTTGCCGCCAAGGAGATCTTTCAGCTCCATGGGCGGGCGACGGTGATGATGGGCAAAGCTGTAGACATACGACACGACCGTCGAGTCTAGGTTGACCAGCGCTCGGTCGTTGATCCCTCGCCCTAGGATTCAGATGGATGGCCTCGCCACCTGCTTTTCGACTGCTCGGGTTCCCCGTCCAGGTCCGACCCGGATTCATCATGTTGATGGTGCTGGTGATCGTGATCAACGGACCCCGGCTCGGCGTGTGGCTGGCTCTCTTCCTGGCGCTGTTCACTTTGATACACGAGCTCGGGCACGCCCTCGCGGCACGAGCCACCGGCGCCAAGGCCGAGATCGCTCTCGACTTCCTCTACGGCTACGCCTCGTTCGAACCAACCCGCGAACTGAAGCGCTGGGAGAGCGCAGGGATCTCCCTCGCTGGACCCGCATCCCAGATCATCATCAGTGTCGTCGCGTTGCGGCTGATGGGCATCTCCACACTGCGACCGGATCCATCGTGGACGGACGCCCAGATCGGGCTGTGGTGGGCGGGACCGGTCATCGGGCTGATCAACCTCATTCCAGTGCTGCCCTTCGACGGTG
>JBDSMK010000168.1:0-3758 GCA_039915905.1 Ilumatobacteraceae bacterium | reverse complement strand
AGGGCCACCGAAACCTCAGTGCCGTACGGGATCCGACTGGCCAGGCAGGCCGCAGCCGGCTTGTCCCACGTGCGTAGGCCGAGCTGCTCGGATGCAGCGCGCACGTCGGCCTTGGTGAACCCGCTGGTGACCAGCGGGAACTGCGCACCACGCTCGGCTGCGGCACGCTGACCGGGGCGGTGCTCACAGAGGTCGTCGAGGTTCACTCCGAGCACCACGGTCGCCTGTTCGGCTGCTGCCAGCGGGCCGACGACGTCCATCAACTCCGCCTTGCAGTGGTAGCAGCGGTCGATGGCGTTGGCGCGGTACGCGGCGCGAGCCATCTCGTCGGTGTCCACCGGGGTCCAACGCAGCTGCCACTCTGCGGCCAGAGCGCGGCAGTCGGCCTCCTCGTCGCCCGCCAGCGACGGCGACACCGCGGTGACTGCGTGGGCCGCCTGCGGACCGAGTGTGCGGTTGGCTATCGCCGCCAGGAACGCACTGTCTGCACCACCGCTGAAAGCCACGACGACTCGTCCGAGGCGGCGCAGCTCGTTCTCGAGAACTAACAGCTTGTCCGCCAACACCATGGTCGTCACCCGAACGAGGCTATCCCCGACGCTGCGCGACGGCCGGCGCCGCCGGTCACCCGATTGCACGGCGACGGCCGAATCCGGACAGGATGAATCGCAGCATCGCAACCGCGGCGAACCGGAGGACCAGCAATGACAGAAGCATGGATCATCGACGCAGTGCGCTCACCGCGCGGCAAGGGCAAGGAGAACGGTGCGCTGCACCCGATTCACCCGCAGCGCATCCTGGCGCAGGTACTCAACGAACTGCAGCGCCGCAACGGCTTCGACACCGCCGAGGTCGACGACGTGATCATGGGATGCGGCGCAGGTAGCGGCGACCACTCGATGGACATCGCGCGCATGGCCGCGCTCGACGCAGGGTGGTCGATCGAGGCACCGGGCGTCACCCTCAACAGGTTCTGCGGCTCGGGGCAGCAGGCCGTCAACTTCGCAGCAGCCGGGATCCGCGCCGGGTTCCAAGACCTGGTAGTCGGCGGCGGGGTGGAGAGCATGTCACGCCCGGCACCGATGCATGTTGACGGTTTCACTGCGAACAACGCCCACCTACGCGCCCAGTACGAGATGGTTGCCCAGGGGATCTCCGCCGACCTCATCGCGACCATCGAAGGTTTCTCCCGCGAGGACTGCGACAGGCTGGCGGTCGACAGCCAGAACCGCTGCCAGGTGGCCATCGCCGAAGGACGCTTCGACCGCGCGCTAGTGGCGATCTACCACGACGACGGCACGTTGGCGCTTGATCACGAGGAGTTCCCGCGGCCAGGCACCACGTTGGAGAGCCTCGCCAAGCTGACACCAAGTTTTGGCGCGATGGGTGACCACGTGCCCGCCGGCAAGACGCTGACGATCGACCAGACCGCCCTGCTGGCGTACCCCGAGTGGGACCACATCAACCACGTGCACCACGCCGGCAACTCCTCTGGCGTGGTCGACGGCGCCGGTGCCGTACTCGTCGCCTCGCCGGACTACGCCACGGCTCAGGGGTGGACACCGCGGGCGCGGATCGTGATGACCGCGGTCGCCGGCACCGAGCCGGTGATCATGCTCACCGCTCCCGGCCCCGCAGCCCGACGTTGTCTGGAGAAGGCGGGGATGACGTTCGACGACATCGACCTGTTCGAGGTCAACGAGGCGTTCGCCGCGGTCGTATTGAAGTTCCTGCACGACACCGGCGTCGATTGGAACAAGGTCAACGTCAACGGCGGAGCGATGGCCCTCGGTCACCCGATCGGCGCCACCGGGTCGATGCTCATCGGTACCGTCTTGGACGAGCTCGAGCGCCAGGACAAGACCACCGGCCTGGTCACGATGTGCACCGGCGGCGGTATGGGCACCGCCACGATCATCGAACGCATCTGACGCTCGCACAATCTCCTAGGCGAGAAGTCGGGCCTTGACTTCACGCTTGACGAACTTGCCGTTGGCGTTGCGCGGCAACTGCTCGTCGAGGAACCACACCCGCGACGGGATCTTGTGCTTGGCGATGCGCTCGCCGAGGTGAGCACGCAGATCGTCTTCGGTCAGCACCGCGCCGGCATGCAGCACCAATGCCGCGCCGACCTCCTCACCGAGGCGTTCGTCGGGGATGCCGAACACCACTACCTCGGCCACAGCGGCGTTGGTGTAGATCGCCGACTCCACCTCCGAGCAGTACACGTTCTCGCCGCCGCGCAGCACCATGTCCTTGGCCCGATCGACGATGTAGATGAAGCCGTCGTCGTCGATCTTGGCGATGTCGCCGGTGTTGAAGTAGCCCTCTTGGATGTCTTCCGCCGTGGCCTCCGGTCGGTTGAGGTAGCCGCGGATCACAGATGGCCCCTTGACGCATAGCTGGCCGACCGAACCCGGCGCCAGCACGGTGCCGTCGTCGTCCACCAGTCGCACGTCGAAGGTGGGCATCGCCGGACCGCACGACGCGGGTTTGGCCACGAAGAACGCAGCCGAGTTGGCGGTGACGATCCCGTTTGTTTCTGTTAGTCCGTAGCCGGTGGAAGGCACCCCGGCGTCGACCGTGGCATCGATCTTGGCGACAAGGTCGGGCTGCAACGCCGCGCCGCCACCGCCGATCGCAGCCAGCGAGGAGGTGTTGCGCCGCCCCCAATCAGGGTGCGCCAACAGTTCCCGGCTCATCGTCGGCACCCCGGAGAAGTTGGTCACGCCCTCCCGTTCGATCAACTCCAACGCCCTGGCCGGGTCCCACCGATAGGTCAGCACGATCCGGCCGCCGGTGAGCGTGCATGGTTGCAGCAGGCAGTTGTTGGCCGTCACGTGGAACAGCGGGGTGGGCGCCATATAAACGCTCTGAGCGTCGGAGCTTGCTGTTGCCGGGGGCACACCACCGGCTGCAACCGCAGCCTTGGCTGTAGCCAGTCCGCTCACGGTGGACCAGAACGCAAGGTTCATCAGGTTGCTGACAGATCCTCGATGGGTCAGCTGCGCCCCCTTCGGCGCGCCGGTGGTGCCCGAGGTGTAGAAGATGCACGCATCGTCGTCGGCGTCGATGACGGCTGGCGGTAGTGCGGCGGGCGCTTCGTCTGGGCGCACCACATCGCCCCAGGCGAGGACGTCGATGGCCTTCGGGGTATCTCCGGCGCGCACCGCAATCACCTCCAATGGCGCTGCCGCACGCAGTCCATTGAGCAAAGGGGCCACCCGTGCCAGCCGTTCACCGTCGGCGATCAACACCTTCGGTGCCGAGTCGCGTAGCCCGAACTCCATCTCCGCGGAGGTCCACCATGCATTCATCCCGACGACCGCGGCACCGGTGCAGATCGTCGCCCAGTAGCCGACGACCCATTCCGGGTAGTTGCGCATCGCGATCGCCACCCGGTCCCCGCTTCCAACCCCGAAACGCTCCACAAGCGCCGCCGCGAGGCTGCGTACCTGGGCGTCGATCTCGGCGTAGGTGTAACGCTCGTCTTCGTAGACGATGTAGTCACGATCCGAGTACCCGGCTGCCATCTCCCACAGCATCCGCATCGACGGTGGCGCCGCCTTGAACACCCGCATCTCGTTGCCCAACACGTTCATGTCGGTCATCTCGAACGCCGCGCCGGCAGCCGTCAACTCCGCCCAGGCCTGCTTCAGTTGGTCCATCACGGTTGCCGTTCGTAGCCGCTGACCGGGTCAGTGCGCCAATCTACGACGCGATTCGCAGGCCGGTCTGGCTCAGCCCGGCCTGCGAAT
>JBDSMK010000148.1:0-2629 GCA_039915905.1 Ilumatobacteraceae bacterium | reverse complement strand
GCGTCCTCGGGCATCTTCGCCGCTCCTGTCAGGGCGAGGCGCACGGTGGCGAAGCTGTCGCTCGGTGCCGCGTCGAAATGGCTGAACGCCAACCACATCGGCGGGGCACCGGGCATCACGGTCACCTTGCGCTCGCGGACAGTGTCCAGCGCGGTGGAAGGATCGAAGCGTTGCACCAGCACAACGGTCGCACCGCGGGCCAGGCCCATGGCCAGCGATACGTTCAGCCCGAAGATGTGGAACACCGGCAGCACCGCGTAGATCACGTCGTCGGCAGTGATCTGACCACCGTCGGGGCGATGTTGGTTGAGGTTGGCCAACAAGTTGCCATGGGTCAGCATCGCGGCCCGCGGCTTACCGGCTGTACCACTGGTGAACATCAGCACGGCGAGGTCGTCGTCGTCCACGTCGACGGCGGGAACGGGATCGGCGGCGATCAGTTCGGCGAATGTGGCACTCGGCTCGGCCACGCCCGGTTCCGTGGCCACGACGTGCACCAGGTGCGGCACGTTGGCCCGCTTCACGCCATCCCAGGCTGCAGCGGCGGTGGGGTCGACGAACACGGCCTTGGCCTCGACGGTGGCGACCTCACGTTCCATCTCGGGCGTCGGACAGCCCGGGTTGAGCGGAACTGCCACCGCCCCGAGACCGAGAACGGCGAGGTACGCATCGACGAAGAACCGTCCGTTGTTGCACAGCAACGCAACCCGGTCGCCGCGGCCGATGCCGAGTGCCGCGAGCCCGCCACGCAGATGCCCCACCTGATCGGCCAGTTCGCCGTATGTGGTGGGTCTGTTGCGGCTGACGATGGCCACGCTGTCGGCGCGATGGCCGTCGATGATGGACGCGAGGTTCACGGGATCGCCCCCCTTCTGCAGCGATGCTAACCGCACCTCACCAGCGCCAGCACAGAACCGCCGCTGACCCAACCCCCGACCCGGTGATCACTATGCGCAGCAGCCGGTCTCACCGCTCACCGGCCCAACCCGCCGACCGGCCCGGGTGACGCGGCGGATACCCGGTCAGAGCCGGATCAGGGCGATGACACCGGAGACGAGGATCGCCAGGAGCAACAGCCCGAGGGTGAGGGTGGTGGCGGGTCGCATCGGGCCACGTTACCCATCTACTGGCCGGGCGAGCGGGTGACTGGCCGGGTATCCGCGGGGCGACCGGCCGGGCGGGCTGTCAGGTGGGCCGGGCGGGCGGGGTGACTGGCCGGGTGTCCGCGGAGCGGCGCAGCGCGACGGGGGTCGTCGGTGGCCTCGCGGCCAGCGCGCCGCGTTGATTCTCTGAATCGGCCAACTGGCGCAGCACCACCTGATCTCCGGCGGCTACGCGAAGCTCCTCGGCGGCCGAGCGGCGATTCATCACCAACGCCAGCATCCCGCATGAATCTGGCACCAGTCCGATCGCGCCAGAACCGATCGCCTCGAAGCTGGCGTCGCCGATCACCACGGTTCGCGCGTCAGACGTGGCCCCGGAACCGGGAACGATGAACTCCACCCTGGCTCGCTTGCCCCAGCCGTCTAGCTCGTCGGGACCGACGTTGATCTGGCAGTTTCCGAAGTGGTCGACCCACAGCACCTCTGCTAGCACTGCTCCGTCGTCCTCGGTGCGCGGCAGCGGGATCACTCCGGGCAGCAGTGCTTCCGCGTCGATCGGCTCACCGAGTTCGTACAGGTCGACGCCGTTGCATAGGTGCGCAACCGCCGGTGCGAAGATGTCGCGGCCGGCAAACGTGGCGCCCGGGGCCTCCAACTGGTAGTCGCGGTTGGTGAGCGTGACCGCCCGACCCGCGCCGCCAGCCATCGCGACCGCCGGGGCCAAAAGCCCGTTGTCCGGACCGACCAGCACCGCGTCGCCGTCGGCAACCTCGATCGCGACGGCGTTGCGCGCCGTTCCCACACCGGGGTCGACCACCGCCAGCACCACGCCCTGCGGCAGGTAGGAGATGCTCCGGGCCAGCGCCAGGCTGCCGGCGCGCACGTCGAACGGGGCGATCTGATGAGTGAGGTCGGTGACTGCGACGTGCGCCGCAAGGTCGCGTATGACCGACTTGACCACACCGACGAACTCGTCCACCAAGCCCCAGTCGGTAAGGAACGAAACAGTGTCGTAGCGCCGGCTCATCGCCGCTCAACCTAGAGCTTCGGCAGCGCCCATCCGGCACGCACAAGCCCAGTCGACCAGCAAAGTCGACCAGCAAAGTCGACAAGCAAAGTCCGCCAGCACAGCCGACCAGCAAACGGAGTAGGCCGGTGCCAACCCCCCGATGGCACCGGCCCACTTCGGCGCTGCCCGAGTAGGGCGCGACTCCCGGGGGATTGCTCTCCCGGCGGTCTTGCGACCGACCCCACCATACGCCGAACCTCCCGATGAGAAAAGAGTCACGTTGGAATTGTTCGCCGGGCCACCTGCGGTGGCTCGGGTCGTCGGCTGCAGATCGGCGCCGAGCGATCAGTGACGGCCAAGTTCGCGGCTGCGTTCAGTGGCTGCCATCACGGCATCGATCAACGCCGCGCGAACTGCGTGGTCCTCCAAGGCACGCACCCCGGCGGCGGTGGTGCCCGCCGGGGAGGTGACCATTGCGCGCAACGCCGACGGATCGCCGCGGTCTGCCAGCAGCGCA
>JBDSMK010000135.1:0-4696 GCA_039915905.1 Ilumatobacteraceae bacterium | reverse complement strand
GTATCGCGACGTTGACCGGAGGGTGCGTGCGTGCTTCGATCGCCGCCCACGCTCCCAGCAGACCGAATGCGGCGATGCCGACCATTCCAGCGACCAGGCGGTGACGGAAGGCGATGATGCCGACTATCGCGGCGTAGACGGCCAGCATCAGGCCGATGCCGATGAGCAGTGCGGTCTTGTCGTTGGAACCGAATCTGGCGATGGCGAACTCCTTGGCCCACCGCGGTACGTGGTCGATCACTCGGTCACCGACATCGAGCACCGGGGAGCGCCAGTTCCGCTTCAGGCCGGCCGCCAGTTCGGCAACGCCCAGTCCGACTACGGCGACGATCATGCCGGTGATCGCGGCGGCGATGCGCCCGACACGTTGATGCTTCTGCGGTGGTTCCATGCTCAGCATTCGTTGGCATGGCGACATTGGATTGTCAGGGCCTGAGCATGGATGCTCGATGGCGGTGATTTTCCGCGCCGGCAGCGATCTTCACGCCAGTGGCAATCCAAATGGACGTTGGTGAACGAACACTCAGTGATGACGCAAGTGCTCGCCTTTCCGGTGTCGCCGCAGCACAGTGCTGCGCGTCAGGCGAACTTCGGTGGATCGCCTTCGAGGACGGCGGCGTCGCGGCTGACCATGCCGGGCGGGGACAGTACTGCGATGATCACGGGCGTGCGATCCTTCCGGCGTCTCGATGTGGCTGACAGCGCCATTGCCGACACCGACGATCCCCCGACGCGGGCCGCGAAGTTGATGCGTCGGGTGACAAAGGGTGACGAGGCTGCCTTTGCCGAGTTGTACGACTTGGTCTCCCCAGCGGTGTACGGGGTGACCAAGCGGGTGGTGCGCAACTCGGCGCAGGCCGAGGAGGTAGCCCAGGAGGTGATGGTCGAGTTGTGGCGCACTGCGGCGCGTTATGACCCGGCGCGTGGTTCGGTGTTCACCTGGGTGATGACTCTCGCCCATCGCCGCTCGGTCGACCGGGTGCGTGCCGAGGAGTCGCACGTCAGGCGTGACGAGCGGGTGCAGGAGTCGGCGCCGATGGAGTCGGCCGATGTCGCCGATGAGGTGCTGGTGGAGTTTGATCGGGCGCGCGTGCTGCGAGCGATGGACCAGCTCACCGAGGCGCAGCGACAATCGATCGAGTTGGCGTTCTTCGGTGGGCACACCCATGCGGAGATCTCGGTGTTGGTGGACTTGCCTCTTGGCACCGTGAAGACGAGGATTCGCGACGGACTGATCCGTCTGCGCGACGCGTTGGGAGAAAGGCAATGACCGGAGAGATCCACGATCTGGCTGGTGCATACGCGCTCGACGCGCTCGACGATATCGAGCGAGCTCGCTTCGAGGGCCACCTCAAGCAGTGCGCGACGTGCCGGGGCGATGTCGACGACTTCCGCGCAACCGCCGCGTCGCTGGCGGCGGTGAGCGCCCGTCAACCCCCGCCAGGGATGCGCGCCAACGTGCTGCAGGCGATCAAGGAAGTTCGCCAGGAACGTCCAAGCCCCCGAGTTGCCACGGGCGGTTCAGCGGGTCGCCGATTCGTGAGCGGCGCGCCTACACGGTGGCTGGCCGCAGCGGCCATCGCGATCATCGTCGCGGTCGCCGCGATCGCCGTGCTCGGAGTGCAGTTCTCATCCGTGCGCAATGAGCGCAATCGCGCCCAGGCGATGGCCCAGGTGCTCACTGCGCCTGACGCGGTGACCGTGGACCTGGCCGGTGCCGGTGGTTCGGGGCGGATGGTGTGGTCTCCCGCCGCCGAGCGTTCGGTGCTGCTGCTCGACGGTCTGGCCGACGTGCCGGCGGGTCACATCCTGCAGTTGTGGTACGTGGTGGGCGACAAGCCGTTGCCGGCAGGCACATACGCCGCCGACGGCCACCGGGTGATCTCCACGGCCGGCACCATGCCTCCCGGGATCACATCCATCGGCGTCACCGTGGAGCCCACTGGCGGTTCTGCCACCCCGACGTTGCCGATGCTCGTCTCCGGCTCCGTCTGACCCTCGCGGCCGGACAGGTCATAGCCGGCTGTGTCCGGACAGGTCATGTGTCGGGACAGGTCAGAGCCCGCTGCGCCCTACCGGCCGGCCACCGGACGAGTCAGTCGGCTTGGAGCACCAGGCCTTTGAGGTACTCGGCTTCGGGGAACGCCAGCGGGATCGGGTGGTCACCGGGCTGGTGCAAACGGTCGATGATCCGCACGGTGCGCTTGGCATCCAGTGCCGCGCCGGCAACCACCTTCTGGAACAGGTCCATCGACATCGCTCCGCTGCACGAGAACGTCAGCAGCATGCCGCCCGGGGCAAGCAGCTTGACGGCCAGCAGGTTGAGGTCCTTGTAGGCCCGTGACGCCTTGTCCAGCTGGGCCTCGGTCTTGGCCAGCTTCGGCGGGTCGAGCACGATCAGGTCGTACTGGCGGGCCCGGTCGCGCTGCTCACGCAACACGGTGAACGCGTCGCCGTCGATGCGTTCACCGATGTCCACACCGTTGAGCACCCCGTTGTGCCGGGCCATCTCCAACGACGCGCCGGACGAGTCGATGTTGGTGATGCTGGTAGCCCCGCAATCGGCGGCGATCACGCTGAACGCACCGGTGTAGGAGAACACGTTGAGCATCCGTCGATCGGCGGCCATCGTCTCCAGGGCGCGACGGGTGTTGCGCTGGTCGAGGTAGAAGCCGGTCTTGTGCCCTGTGGCCACGTCGACGGCGAACTTCCAACCGCGCTCGTTGGCCACCAGCGCAGGTGACGGCGCCTCGCCGTGCAGCACACCGCTGCGTGGCTCCAGCCCCTCCCTGGTGCGCGACTCGCCGTCGCTGCGTTCGTACACGGTGCGCACGCCGGGCAGTTCGGCCAGTGCGGCAGCGATGGTGTCGCGCCACCGTTCTACACCGACGGTGGTGAGTTGGCACACAACGGTGTCGCCGTAGCGGTCGACGGTGAGCCCGGGCAGATCGTCGGCCTCGCTGAACACCAGCCGGGCCGAGTCGGTGTTGGACGACTGCAGCAGCGGTGTGCGGCGGTTGACGGCAGCCTGGATGCGCCCGACGATCAGTGCCTCGTCCACCACCTCGGCGGTGTCGAACGTCCACATCCGTGCCCGGATCTGCGACATCGGGCTGTAGGCCGCCCAGCCGAGCTCAGTGCCGTCGGCCGCCTTCACCGCCACGGTGTCGCCGGGCTGCGGGTCGCCGTCCACCTTGGCCACGCCGCCACTGAAGATCCACGGGTGGTGGCGCTTCAAGGAGCGTTCACGGTTGCTGCGTAGCCAGATGCTCGGAATCACGCGCTCCACCGTACGGCCGCCCAGCCCGACACATCGCCACTCTGATTCACCATTTCACTACGCCCACCCGTCGTCGAGATGTGAATCAGAACGGGATAACCGAGCGCAACCGGAGGCGGTAGGGGAGCCGCGGACGGTGCGGCGGACACCCGCGGGGTGAGTTAGCGGAGGGTGAGCTCGGCGATCGACGCGCCGCCGGCCAGCCAACCGTCGGCGACGCCGTGCGAGTCGGGCTCGGTGATCTCGTCGAGGCGGATGCGCAACTCGGCGTTCTCCAGCGTGGTGCGCTCGAGCTGTTCGGCCAGTGACTCCAGCCGGGCTTCGAGTGTGGCGAGGCGGGTCAGCGGCTCGCTGGCGAGTATCTCGGCGGCCCCGGCGACGTGCAGCTCGATGCCGGTGATGCGGTTGTTCATCTCGTTGCGCATCCGCTCGATCAGCCCGATCGAGGTGGATTGGGCGCGGTCCATGTCGGCGCGGGCCTCGTTGCGGATGAGTTCGTCGTTCTGCTTGGCGATGGTGGCGTAGGCGGCGGCAGCGGTGTACTGCGCGAGCACCTGTTGCTCCACTTGCTGCATGCGGTCGCGCAGTTCGCCGGAAAGGCGGAACCAGGCGTCGTCGAGCTCGGTGCGCAGGAACGTGTCGGTTGCCTGCGGCGTGGCCGGGTTCTCGGTTCTGGTGATCTGACGCATCCGACTTCTCCTGTCGCGTATTCGCAGTTGAGCATCTATCGACCGGATCGTTGGTGACCTTGAGCGTTCGAGAACTTGAGAGTCTTTTGAGAAACATTTTCTACAGGTTCTATGGAAGTGACCGATCACTCCTCTGCGCTAGCGGGCGGACGAGTTCTTCTGCAGCGTTTTCAAGCTTCAAAGAATCGGGAGAACATCATGGAAAATTCAATTGAGACGGTGCAGAAGAAAGACAAGGGATTCACCCTCGTCGAGCTCCTCATCGTGATCGTCATCCTGGGCATCCTTGCCACCGTCACCGTCTTCGCCGTCCGCGGCATCACCGACAAAGGCAAGGCCAGCGCCTGCGCATCGGACCAGAAGACTCTGGAAACGAGCGTTGAGGCGTATTTCGCCCAGTACGGCAGCACCGGTGGTATTCCGATTGCCCCAGCACCGGTGCCCGCCGGGGCGTCGGCCACCTACACCGCCAACGGCGCAACACCCGGCGCCACCTTGGTCAATGCCGGGTTCCTGCGGTCCAACTCCAGCAAGTTCACGGTGGTGTCGGATGGCACGCTGAAGTACGCCGATGCGACTTGCGGCGTGGTCGGTAATGTCGTTCCCTGATCGAAACGGCTAATCAAGTTGCATGAAGAGCCGGGCCTTTGGGCCCGGCTCTTTGCGTTAACCCGGCTGTTTCAGTAGTAGATCGGGGTTGAGGGGGTCGCGTCCGCGAAGAAGCCCT
>JBDSMK010000131.1:0-5204 GCA_039915905.1 Ilumatobacteraceae bacterium | reverse complement strand
CCGGCAAGAGCACCGTTGCCAAGCTGCTGGCGCGGTTGTACGACCCGACCGAGGGCTACGTCACCTACGGCGAGGTCGACCTCCGGATGGCCTCACTCGAGTCTCTTCGCCAACGAGTTGTGGTCGTGCCCCAGGAAGGGTTCCTGTTCGGTGGCACGATCCGCGACAACATCCGGGTGGCTCGCTCCACCGCCTCCGACGCCGAGGTCACCGAGGCGCTGGGTTCGATCGGCGTACTCGATCACTTCGAGGCGTTCCCCGACGGGCTCGGCACTGAGGTTCGCGAGCGTGGTTCGCGGTTGTCGGCGGGCGAGCGTCAGCTGATCTCATTGGCTCGCGCGGCACTCGTCGATCCGGCGGTACTGGTGCTCGACGAGGCCACCAGCAACCTCGACCCTGGCACCGAGGCGGTGGTCGAACGGGCGCTGGAGCGGCTGATGCACGGGCGCACCGTGATCGTCGTGGCCCACAGGTTGTCCACCGTTCGCCGAGCCGACCGAATCGCCGTGATCGACCATGCCCGCCTCGTGGAGCTCGGCACCCACGACGAACTGGTGGCGCTGGGCGGTCGTTATGCGGCCCTCTCGGACGCCTGGATCAAGAGTCAACCGCACTGACAGCCGGAGCCAGCGGTCAGGTTTGCAACGGCGCAACGTCAGCGGGCGACGAAGTACTTCGACTGCGGGTGATGGCAGATGATCGCCGAGGTGGTCTGCTCCGGGTGGTATTGCCAGCCGGTGTCCTCGCTGACCACGATCCCCAGGCGCCCTGCGTCGAGGATGCGGTGAACCGTGCCGTTGTCCTCCAGGTCCGGGCACGCCGGATAGCCCCACGAGTAACGCCCGCCGCGGTACTGCTGACGGAACAGGCCTCCGAGCGACGGGCCGTCCTCGTCGACGAATCCCCATTCGCTGCGGATCCGGTGGTGCCACATCTCGGCCAACGCCTCGGTTATCTCCACGCTCAGCCCGTGCAGCATCAGGTATTCCTGGTAGCGGTTGGCGGCGAACAGTTCGGCCGTCCGCTCGCTCACCGGGGTGCCCATCGTGGCGATCTGGAACGCCGCGTAGTCGACCTCGCTGGGTGATCCATCGGCCGGATGCAGCGGACGGAAGAAGTCGGCGATGCACAGGAACGGGGTGACCCGCTGGCGTGGGTAGTGGAACCGCACCAGTTCCTCGGTGCGGGCTGCATCGGTCCAGATCACAAGATCGTTGCCGTCACCGTTGGCCGCGAAGTACCCGTATGCGACCTGCGGGATGAGCACTCCACTGGCCTTGACCTCCGCCAGTAGGGCCCTGAGTTGCGGGCGGATGCGGGCCTTGAACTCGTCGTCGGTCTCGATGCCGCCATCGGCGCGGGCCTCCGGTCGGAACTGCCACTGATTGCGGTACAACCCGGTCTCGTTGATGTATGCCGCGATCTCGTCGATCGACAGGCCCTTGGCCACTCGCGCTCCGAGGAACGGGGGAACGAATACCGGATTGTCTGCGGCCACCTCGGTGGATCGCACCGCCGGAGCATCGGGTAGAGGCTCCCGCTCCAGGCGCCGAGGCAGGTTGCGCCCGGAGGGCACCCGACCGAATTCGTTGTCCTCGGTGTTGCTGCGCTTGAGCTCCATCAGCTTGTCAAGGGTGTGCAAGCCTTCGAACGCGTCGCGGCCGTAGAACAGGCGGCCCTCGTACAGTTCGCGCAGGTCACGCTCCACGAACGTTCGGGTCAACGCCGCCCCGCCGAGCAGCACAGGGATATCCGCCAGTCCGAGGTTGTTCAACTCCAGGAGGTTGTCGCGCATCACCAGCGTGCTCTTCACCAGCAAACCGCTCATTCCCAGCGCGTCGGCGTCGACCTCCTTGGCCTTGGCGACCAGTTCGCTGATCGGCACCTTGATGCCGAGGTTGTGCACTTCGTAGCCGTTGTTGGTGCAGATGATGTCGACCAGGTTCTTGCCGATGTCGTGCACGTCGCCCTTCACCGTGGCGAGCACCAGCTTGCCCTTCGACGACGATGCGCCGAGCTTCTCCATGTACGGCTCGAGATAGGCGACGGAGGTCTTCATCGTCTCCGCGCTCTGCAGCACGAACGGCAGTTGCATCTGACCGCTGCCGAAAAGTTCGCCGACAACTCTCATCCCGTCGAGCAGCACGTCATTGACGATCGCCAATGCCGGCATCCCCGCGGCCAGGGCCTCGTCGAGGTCGGCGGTGAGACCTTCGCGGTCGCCGTCGATGATGCGATGCTTGAGCCGCTCGTCCACCGGCCAGCCGGTGCGGTCTTCGACCACCGCCTTCACGCTCTTGACGTCGGCGAACACCTCGAGGACCTGCTGCAACGGGTCGTAGGCCGCCGCGCCGGTGGCCGGATCTGCCGGTCGGCGACGGTCGTAGATCAAGTCGAGGCACACGTCGCGTTGCTCGGCTGGCAGCTTGCTGAGCGGCACGATCTTGGCCGCATGCACGATGGCCGCGTCCAAGCCGTGCTGCTGGCACTCGTGCAGGAAGACGCTGTTCAAGGCATGACGGCTGGCCGGCGAAAGCCCGAAGCTGACGTTGCTCAAGCCGAGCACCGTAAACGCTCCGGGAATCTCCTGCTTGATCCGCTTGATCGCCTCCATCGTGTACATCGCGTCGCGTCGCAGGTCTTCGCCGCCGGTGGACAGCGGGAACGTGAGCGCATCGAAGATCAGGTCGCTCGACTGCAATCCGTAGCGTTCGACGGCGATGGTGTTTATGCGGTGGGTGATCTCCAGCTTCCAGTCCACGTCGCGGGCTTGGCCACGCTCGTCGATCAGCAGGCAGATGACCGCCGCGCCATAGTCGCGGGCCATCGAGAACACCAGGTCGAGCCGACTGCCCGGCAGTTCGCCGTCTTCCAGGTTGGCAGAGTTGAGAATCGCCCTTCCGCCAATGTGCTTCAGCCCGGCCTCGACCACGGGGGCTTCGGTGCTGTCGAGCACTAGCGGCACGCTTGCCTGGGTGGCGAATCGGCTGGCCAGTTCGGCCATGTCGATCGTGCCGTCGCGGCCGACGTAGTCGACGCACACGTCGAGCACGTGGGCGCCCTCGCGGATCTGTTCGGTGGCCATCTTCGAGCAGGTGTCCCAATCGGCGTTGAGCATCGCCTCACGAAACGCCCGCGAGCCGTTGGCATTGGTGCGCTCGCCGATGATCAGCACGCTGTTGTCCTGCTTCAGCGTCACCGGGCTGTACAGCGAGGTGACGCTGGCCTCGAACACCGGGTGGCGCTGGGTCGGCTGCAGGCCGCTGACCGCCTCGACCACTTGACGCATGTGCTCGGGTGTGGTGCCGCAGCAGCCGCCGATGATGCCGATGCCGAGCTCTGTGACGTGGCGACGATGGAACTCGGCGAGCTGCTCGGGCGTCAGGTCGTAGTGGGTGCGGCCATCGACGATGCTCGGCAACCCGGCGTTGGGCAGCACGCTGATGGGGATCGGCGAGTTCTGTGACAGGTAGCGCAGGTGCTCCTGCATCTCGGCTGGGCCGGTGGCGCAGTTGATCCCCAGGACATCCGGACGCATTGCCTGCAGCGACGTCAGCACCGCGCCGATCTCGCTGCCCACCAGCATCCGTCCGGTCGTCTCCATCGACACCTGGACCTGCAACGGGACCTGCCGGCCGGCGGCCTTCATCGCCCGGCGGCAGGCCTGCATCGCAGCTTTGGACTGCAGCAGGTCGATGCATGTCTCGATCAGCAGCAGATCGACTCCACCCTCGAGCAGCGCAGCAGCTTGAACCTGGTAGCCGTCGCGGAGATCGTCGAACGTGATGTGCCCGAGGCTCGGCAGCTTCGTTCCAGGGCCCATCGAACCTGCCACGTAGCGCGGTCTGCCGTCAGTGGCGTAGTCATCGGCCACCTCGCGGGCCAGGCGCGCCGCCGCCAAGTTGAGCTCGTGAGTGCGCTGCGCGATGCCGTACTCGTTGAGCACAACGTTGAAGCTGCCGAAGCTCGCCGTCTCGATTGCGTCTACACCGACGTCGAGGAACGAGGCGTGCATCGTCTTGATCACATCGGGCCGTGTGACGCACAACATCTCGTTGCAACCCTCGAGGTTGTGTCCGCCGAAGTCGTCGGCATCAAGGTCGAGATCTTGGACATATGTTCCAAACGCGCCGTCGAACACCACGATCCGTTCGTTTATGGCATCGAGGTACGACTGTTGTGGCATACGACCGAGGTTACCCGCCGTTGCTTTTCGATCCCGTCGGACTTGCAATTCACACGGTGGTTGGCGTAAGAGCTGGCGATGGCCCGTGAGCGGATCTACACCAAGACAGGCGACGACGGCACCACCGGATTGTTCTACGGCGGACGTGTTGCCAAAGACAGCGAACTGCCGACGGCCTATGGAACTGTCGACGAAGCGCAGGCCGTGCTCGGCCTGGCCCGAGCCGCGGCCGGTCCAGGAGAAGTGGCCGACCTGCTGATCGGAGTGATGCGCGACCTCTACGTGCTGATGGCGGAGCTGGCCACGATGCCGTCGAACCGCCACAAGCTAAAGCCCGGGATGTCATCGGTGACCGCCGAGATGGTCACCGCGCTGGAAGGCCACATCGACGCGCTCGACGAGCGTTTCGAGCCGCCCACCGAGTTCGTGGTGCCAGGGGGTAACACAGTTGCAGCGTGGCTCGACCTCGGACGAACAGTGGTGCGCCGCGCCGAACGCCATTCGCTGATCGCTGCGCCGTCGCCCTCGCTGGTGGTGCAGTACCTCAACCGGCTCAGCGACCTGTTGTGGACGATGGCGCGCTGGCAGGAAGGCACCAGTCTGATCGCCCGTGACGTCTGACAGGATGATCCGATGACTGCAACTGTCGAGTTCGCCCGGTCCGTCCCCAAAGATGTCGACGTGATCGCGGTACCGGTGTTCTCCTCGGGCGCCGTACCGCGAGCTGTGGGGCTCAGTCGGGCAGCGTTGGCAACCAACGGTTTCGAGGGCAAGGCCGCGGAGACGTTGGTGATACCAGCGGCGTCAGGACCGGCAACGATCGCTGTCGGCATCGGCAAGCCGGGAGAGTTGACTGCGAAGGTGCTGCGCGACGCCGCCGCTGCCGCGGTGCGCGCTGCCGGGAAGCGCTCGCGGATGGCGACGACACTCGCCGACTTGGACGGGGTCGAAGCCGTCGTCGCCGCTCAGGCCATTGTCGAGGGTGCACTGCTCGCCTCGCACCGGTTCGCGGCGCGCA
>JBDSMK010000124.1:0-4185 GCA_039915905.1 Ilumatobacteraceae bacterium | reverse complement strand
ATGTCTGCTTCATCACCCACACCGGTGGGCGAGCCCAGTTCCTCGGATCGCGAATCCCGTTCCGCAAGGGCACCGTGGTCGACACCGATGGCAAGCCACTGGCGGCGCTCGACGCCCTGGAGCTGGTCACGATTGGCCAGCGGCGCGGCCTCGGCCTGCCAGGCGGAGGTCCCAAGCGCTACGTCGTCGACATCGATCATGTGTCAGCCACCGTCACTGTCGGCGACGAGTCGCTGTTGGACTGCGCCACCACGTCGGTCCACAGCCTGGTGTGGGCCGATCACCCGGTGAGTGGCGAAGTGCTGGTGCAGTGCAGTGCCCACGGCAGCGCGCAGCCGGCAGTGTTGGCCGAGGGTTTGGTGCGCTGGCATCGACCGCAGCGCATCGTGGCGCCTGGGCAGAGCGTGGTGTTCTACGACACCACCGACAGCTACGTGCTCGGCGGAGGTGTCGCCGGCTGATCTGGACGCGGGCGTCTGCCTAGCGACCGGGCAGACGGCTGTCGGCGGCACATTTCAGGGCCCGCCCCGGTCGGGTGGGGGCAACCAGGAACGAACGGGCGTGAATCGCCCGTCCCTCAGTCTTGGCGCGAGTTGTCGCGAAGGCCACCTTGACCGTCTCGCGCACCGCCACATCGATGGCGTGGCCGGACGCTGGACCGGTGAGATCGGCGGCCTCGGTTTGCGCCAAGGCCAGTCCCAGGGAGGCCAACTCGGCGCGCTTCACCAGGAGCGTCTCGGCCAGCACGAGATGGTCATGGATAACGAGTCCGGCAGGCACCACCACCAGCCAACGGCGCGACAACCGGTGGTAGCGCGGCAACAGCAGCCAGGTCAGCACAGCGGCCACGATCAGCACTGCAACGCCGACGAACCACCACTCGGTGGCCGCCAGCAGCACCCCGCCCACCGTGGCTGCTGCCCACACGCACCACGAGAGCACCACTGGAACCACGTACGGCACCGGTGGGCGCAGCGGAAAGCGATGCTCGTCGCCGTATGCCGAGGCCTGGGCGAATATCTCGCCGACATCGCCGCCGAGGATCACCACAGCGTTGACTGCAGCAGCGGCCACGAACGCGGCCCCGCGGGCCGCGCCCGATCCGCTCACCCAGGAGACAATTGCGGCCACGAGCGCCAAGGGAGCAGTCATCCGCACAACGGTGAGGCTCACGGTGGACGGCACCACCAGCGCGACCACGACGATGCCGAATACAATCCAGGCGGCGACGCCGACCGCCAACCTGGCCGCCGCGCCGCGTCCGTTCAGCGCCGTATCAAGCGCTGACCATCCACTGATCCCGACCGCCGCCCACAGGACACGACTCGTCCACAGGGCCCAGCTGCCACCGGTCACTTGACGACAGCGGTGCTGTCGCCGCATTTAGTGGTCGGGTGGCGCTGCATCGCGGTCAAGGTATCGGCTGCGATCTCCGCTTAGCATGTCGCGTGGCGTTCATGGCACCATGGAGGGACGGGCCTGCAAGTGGTCACAGTCAACAGTTCGCCAGTGACCGATAGGTTCTAGTTGCAAGGGGGCAAGCCGTGCATCGGGTGGAGTTGACCGGCGGAGTGGCCACCGGCATCGGCAGCCTTCCTCATCGTGACGCGGCGGACGCGGCTGCGTTCAGCCTGAGCGAGATCGAGCTGCCGATGTTGCCGACGTTGCCGCGGCGCTGTCCTGCTGAGGGGATGATCGTCCAGGCCCTGGTGGGGGTGCGCGGCGTGACCGTCGGCCAGTACGGGAGCCTGGCCGTCGATGCGCGGGTGGTGGACCCGATGAACTACGTGCACACCGACATCGGCCATGACGCGTTCGGTGGTTTCCGCGCCCTCCTGGCAGCAGCGCAGGGTCGCAGCGGTCCGGTCAAGTGGCAGTTCGTCGGACCGGTGACGCTTGGCATGGCGATGCTGCGCGCAGGTGTACCTGCCCATGTTGCGTTCGAGACCGCGGTTCGTGCGGTTCGCACTCACGTCCAGAACTTGCTTGACATAGTTGCCGCCGCCCTGCCGGGTTGCCGGCAGATCGTGTTCATCGATGAGCCATCGCTCGGCGAGTTGATGCAGCCTGGCTTCCCCATCGCTCCCGACACCGCAATCGACCTCGTGTCGGGGGCTCTCGCTGTCATCGAACCAACCGCCGTGGCTGGCCTGCACGTCTGCGCCGATTCCGACATCGCCTCGCTGCTCGCCGCCGGCCCCGGGATCCTGTCGGTGCCGGTGCGGCCGGCGCTGGTCGACTCGGCCGGGTACCTTATCCGGTTCCTGGAGTCTGGGGGTTGGATCGCGTGGGGCGTGATCCCCACCTCCGGCCCGGTTCCCACCAGTGTGGAACGGCCGTGGCGGGTGCTCAGCGCGCTGTGGTGCCAACTGGTCGACAACGGTGCTGACCCGGCTCAGCTGCGCCGACAGGCGATCGTCACCCCTGAATGCGGGCTCGGTCTGCATTCGCCGGCAGTCGCCGAAAGGATCCATCGACTCACCGCTGAGATCAGCACGCGAGTGCGCGATCAGGCTGTGGCCACCCATCTGGCCCTGGGGGCCTAGCTCACGCGTGTAACACCCACCTCGTAGTATCTGGACATGTCCGACTTCGACGATCCGACGACAACCGGCCGGTGGCTTGCCAACGCCGCCCCGCTGCCGCCACCCACGCCGACATCGGGAGGCGAAGCGCCGTTTGCGGTTCGTGCTCCTGTTCCGCCACCGCCATTCACCCCGAATCCGCCTGCCTACGGCTTTCCTGGGGCGCCCGGCGCGTTTCAGCCGTACGGCGCGGCTGTAAGGCCGCCGCGTCCGAAGGTTGCTGTCGGCGGATGGTTGTTGGTCGGCGGCGGCGCGCTCACAGCGCTTGGGTCGTTCCTCACCTGGTTTTCGGTTTCCGGCCAAGACTTCACCGGGTTCACCAAAGACGACAGCGGCTCGGTGCGCGACGGACCGTTTTTCCTGATCATCGGGCTGGTTCTGCTCTGCCTCGGGCTCACCCTGGTGGCTGCCCGCCGGGTGCTGGCCATCGCGATCATCGCCATCGTTGTCGGAGTCATCGCCACATGGGGTGCGCTCGCCGACATTGGCAGTGTCAACGACATAAAGACCTTCGGCGAAGTGTTCGATCAGAAGGTCGATTTTGGGCCAGGTCTGTACCTCTGCCTGGTTGGCGGCGCGATCGGCCTTGCCGGCTCGGTAATCGCCGTCGCGAAACGGCGGCGATGACCACTACTTCCGAGAGAGCCTCTGAACTGCGGCGGCTCGTCGACCACCACAACGAGCGCTACTACAACCAGGACTCGCCGGAGATCAGCGACGTCGACTACGACCTGCTTGTACGAGAGCTGGCGGTCCTGGAAGCTGAACATCCTGAGCTGGCGACCGCAGACTCGCCCACCCGCCGGGTCGGCGCCGGACTCCTGTCCGCAACGTTTGCGCCAGTGGCTCATCGCGTGCCGATGACCAGCCTCGACAACGCGATGGAGTTCTCCGAGCTCACCGCGTGGGGCGAGCGAGTGGGCCGCGCCCTCGGAACGGCATCGTGCGGGTTCGTCGGCGAGTTGAAGATAGACGGACTGGCGATGAGCCTCCGCTACGAGCGCGGCCGACTCGTGCAGGCCGCGACGCGCGGCGACGGCCGGGTGGGTGAGGATGTCACTGCCAACGTGGCCACCATCGCGGCCATCCCGCGGCTGCTACGAGGCGCTGCCCCGGAGGTGCTCGAGGTCCGTGGCGAGGTTTACATGCCGATTGCCAGCTTCGATGCGTTGAACACCCGGGCGGCTGCACTCGGCCAGCCGCGGTTCGTCAACCCGCGCAACGCGGCAGCAGGCAGCCTTCGCCAGAAGCGTCCGGAGGTCACCGCGGAGCGGGAGCTCAGTTTCTGGAGCTATCAACTCGGGCAGGTTGTCGGGGGCCCCGACTTCACCAGCCATCAGCAGACGCTGGAGTACTTCGCTGCGCTCGGCTTGCCTGTCAACCCGGAGATCCGCTCGCTCGAGGATCTGGATGAGGTCTACGCCTACTGCACTTACTGGCAGGAGCACCGCCACGAGTTGGGTTACGAGATCGACGGAACCGTGATCAAGATCGATGCCCTTGAACAACGCGGGCTGCTTGGGTTCACCTCCCGCGCCCCGCGGTGGGCTATCGCCTTCAAGTTCCCGCCTGAGGAACGAACCACGCTGCTGCGCGATAT
>JBDSMK010000111.1:0-4776 GCA_039915905.1 Ilumatobacteraceae bacterium | reverse complement strand
TCGACGACCGCAAGTACCTCGTCGGTCTCTTCGAGCAGCGCATCTTCGCCGTGCTCACGCCGCTGGCTGTTGACCCTGCGCACCCCTTTCCGTACATCTCGAACCTGGCGCTCAACCTGGCGGCGATGGTCAGCGACCCGGAGACCGGTGAGCGTCGCTTCGCCCGGGTGAAGGTGCCCACAGTCTTTCCCCGACTGATGGCGCTGCCCGACGGCCACAGGTTCGTGCCGGTGGAGCAGGTCATCGCCGCGCAACTACACACTCTGTTCGTCGGGATGGTGGTGGAGGAGCACGCCGTGTTCCGGGTGACCCGCAACGCGGATCTCACCTTGGAGGATGAGGACGCCGACGACTTGTTGGTGGCAGTGGAGATGGAGCTTCGGCGCCGCCGCTTCGGCGGAGCTGTGCGGCTGGAGGCGGAACAGTCGATCTCGACGGAGATGCTCGAACTACTGGTGCGCGAACTGGAGCTTGACGACGACGACGTCTCGTTGCACCGTGACCTGCTCGACCTCACCTGCTTGTGGCAACTGCACGCCCTTGACCTGCCAGAGTTGAAGGACCGCCCATGGCCGTCGGTCACTGCCGGACGGATCGCCAGAGCCGACGAGGGGGATCGCAGCATCTTCTCGGTGGTCCGTGAGCGGGCGCTGATGTTGCACCATCCGTACGAGAGCTTTGCGGGCAGCGTGGAACGGTTCATCTCCCAAGCCGCCGACGACCCCCGCGTGCAGAGCATAAAGATGACGCTGTACCGCGCCGGCGGAGACAGCCCCATCGCCCGCAGTCTGATCGGCGCAGCGGAGCGAGGCGTACAGGTAGCCGTACTGGTGGAGCTGAAGGCACGTTTCGACGAGGCCACCAACGTCGGCTGGGCCAAGGCATTGGAGCGCGCCGGGGTGCACGTCGTCTACGGCCTGGTGGGCTTGAAAACTCACGCCAAGTGCACCCTTGTTGTGCGCAACGACGACGACGGATTGCGTCGCTACTGCCATATCGGTACCGGCAACTACAACTCGCGCACCGCCCGACTCTATGAGGACGTCGGTTTCATCACCTGCGATCCGGCGATCGGGGCCGATGTCACCCAACTGTTCAACCACCTCACCGGATACAGCAGGGCGTACTCCTACGAAACCTTGCTTGTGGCGCCGCGCGACATGCGCAACCAATTGGTCGATCTCATCGAGCAAGAGGCGGCGCACGGCACGGAGGGCCATATCACAGCCAAGCTGAACTCATTGGCCGACCCCGAAATGGTCGAGGCGCTGTACCGCGCCAGCCAGGCTGGAACGCAGGTGGACCTGCTGATCCGTGGAATCTGTGTGCTGCGACCGGGTGTTCCGGGGCTCAGCGAACGGATCAGGGTTCGTTCGGTGCTCGGCCGCTATCTGGAGCATTCACGGGTGATGCGCTTCGCCCACGGCGAGGGCGAAGACCCGCTGTTCCTCATCGGTAGCGCGGACTGGATGCCGCGCAACCTCGACCGGCGAGTCGAGGTGATGGTGCCGGTGACCCACCCGAAGCACCAGGCCTGGCTGGATCAGGTGCTCGAATTCGAGTTCGCTGACGATGTGGTGTGCTTCGAGCTCGATTCGGAGCGCGTCTGGCATCGCCGCGGACCGTCGCAATTCACCTACGGAGACAGTCAGGAACGTCTCTATCGGTGGGTCGTGGACCAGCAGAAGCGCTGATCGGACGACCTTCCGCCGGTTGTTCGGCAGCCGTTCACCTGCCGTTAATCGGTACTCCGTTTGGGTGTCAATCGACCTGCCTACCGTTCGGGATGTCGAGCGACATCCCTGCTGTACGAGTAACCCGAGGAGACACCACACGTGAACGCCCCCGAGCGACGATTCCTCAAGAAGCGATTGCTCAAGCGACGATTCGTTGTCGGACTCTCGGCTTTGGGCCTGCTGGTCGCTGCCTGCGGCGGCTCTGCCACGACGGCGCCGCCGAAGCCCACCACCGATTCGGCCGCGACCACCATCGCCGGCACAGCAACATCCACACCTGTCGACGAGTCGACCACTACCACGGATCCGCCGAAGCTGTCGGCGACGCTGAACGGTTCGGGTTCTACGTTCGTCAAGACGTTCATCGAGGAGAACGTTGCGGCGTTCACCGAGGGCCATGGTTCAGTGACGGTGAACTACGGCGGGGGTGGTTCCGGTAAGGGCCGTCAGGATCTGGCCGACCAGATCGTCGACTTCGCCGGCACCGACGGCATCATCAAGGGCGCCGATCTTGCCAAGTTCAAAGGTGGCGAGGTGCTCTACTTCCCGGTCGTGGTGGCACCGATCACGGTGAGCTACAACCTCGACGGCGTCAAGGACCTGAAGCTCACTGCGAAGACGATCGCCGAGATCTTCCAGCTCCGGATCACCAAGTGGAATGATCCGGCGATCACCGCCGACAACGCCGGAACGACTCTGCCCGACAGCCCGATCACGGTCGTCCACCGCAGCGACTCCAGTGGCACCACCCAGAACTTCACGAAGTTCCTCGACAGTGCCGTCGGCGCCGGCGGTGGCGCCATCTGGAAGCTGGGCACCGACTCCACGGTGGCGTGGCCGTCCGCTACGCAGGCGGGTAACGGCAATGGTGGCGTGGCGCAGTTGATCACCTCCACTCCGGGGGCCATCGGATACGTCGATTTGAGCGATGCGGTGGACGCCAAGCTGACGTTTGCCGAGGTGGGCAACAAGGCAGGCAAGTTCGTCAAGGCCGATGTCAGCGGCGCTTCGGCCGCTGCCGCCGGTGCCAAGATCGCCGACAACTTGACGTTTAGTGCGATCTGGGCAGACGGCGATACTGCCTACCCGATCACTGCCCAGACCTGGCTGATCACCTACGCCAAGCAGACTGATGCTGCCAAGGGCGAGGTGATGAAGGCCTTCTTCAGCTACATGCTGACCGATGGTCAGAAGCTTGCTGCGGGGATCAACTATGCCCCGTTACCGCCGGAACTGGCCGCCAAGGCGCTGGCCCAAGTCGACAAGATCATGATCGGCTGATCGGCATCACCACCTACGAGACCGCGATGGATGACTCCCGCACCGGGGATTTGTCGACCGACCCGGAGTTGTTGCGCGCCTCTGGCGGTGGCGCGGACAGATCGTTCAGCGCAGTCACCTACATCGCGGGCGGCCTGGTCCTCGTCATTCTCGGGCTGATCACCGTGACGATGGGTACGCGCAGCATCCGCGCGTTGCGCCACATGGGTACGGAATTCGTCACGAGCAAGGTGTGGAACCCGCCGGCGCAGTTCTACGGGATCCTCGGCTACATCTGGGGCACTGTTTTCACGTCTGTGATCGCGATCGCGATGGCAGTGCCGGTGAGCCTGGGAATCGCTCTGTTCGTCACCCAGGTGGCGCCGCGCCGCCTCCGTGCGGTCACGGTGTACGTGATCGACCTGCTGGCGGTGGTGCCATCGGTGGTCTTCGGACTGTGGGGTGTGCTGGTGCTGGCTCCGCACATCGTGGGTGCATACGGCTGGTTGGAGCGCACCTTTCACGGATGGTGGATCCTGGGCACGATCTTCGGTGCTCCGCACGGCCGGTCGTTCTTCACTGCGGGCATCATCTTGGGGCTGATGATCACGCCGATAATCGTGTCCATCGCGCGCGAGGTGATCGAGACCACGCCGAGCCTGGAGAAGGAGGCCGCGCTGGCGCTTGGGGCAACGAAGTGGGAGATGATTCGTGCGGCGGTGATCCCGCACTCCAAGGGCGGCCTCGTCGGTGCTGTGATCCTCGGTCTCGGTCGGGCGATGGGCGAGACGATCGCTGTTGCGTTGGTGATCGGCAGCGCCGCCGGGTCGGTCACGTTCAACCTGTTCGCCTCGGGTGACTCGATGCCTGCAGCAATCACCAACGAGTGGGGTGAGGCTGATTCGCTGAAGAAGTCGGCGCTCATCGCGATGGCCGTGACGCTGTTCGTGATGACCATCGTGATCAACATCGCTGCCACGGTCATCGTGCAACGATCGACGCGGCGTTCGCGGGGTGGCACATGATTGCAGCAGACGACCTGGCCGTCGATCTGCGCCGCGCGCACGGCTGGCGGTCGACCAAGAACGCGTTGATGACGGGCTTCATGGGCCTCTCGTTCGTGGTCGTGGTGATCCCGTTGGGCGCGGTGCTGTGGACGTTGATCGACAAGGGCGCGGCCATCGTGTTCGGTGGGTTCCCATCGTGGTTCACGTCGGACATCCCAATCCGCTCGCGGGCCACCGGGCCAGGAATGGGGCCGGCTGTGCTCGGCACGCTGGTGATAACCGGGGCGGCCGCGGTGCTCGCCATCCCGCTAGGAATCCTCGGTGCGGTGTACCTCCACGAGTACGGCAAGTCGTCGCCATGGGCCAAGACGGTGCGATTCCTGTCCACCGTGATGACTGGCGTCCCTTCGATAGTGATGGGTCTGTTCGTGTATGTGCTGTTCACCTTGCGGTTCGGGCTCACCGGTCTGGGAGGGGCGTTGAGCCTGGCATGTCTGATGCTGCCGGTCGTGATCCGTTCGACTGAGGAGATGCTGCGACTGGTGCCCGATCACCTTCGAGAGGCGAGCTACGCACTCGGGGCTCGCAAGAGCCGAACCATTCTCACCGTCGTGCTGCCCGCTGCGTTGCCGGGTGTGGTCAGCGGGGCGCTGCTGGCGGTCGCCCGTGCTGCTGGTGAGACCGCCCCTCTGATATTCACGATCGGGGTTGTCACACGCGCCAACCCGAACGTGTTCTCCGGTGCCAACACCACCCTGTCGCGGCAGATATTC
>JBDSMK010000091.1:0-4127 GCA_039915905.1 Ilumatobacteraceae bacterium | reverse complement strand
ACATGTCATCCTTCGTGAGGGACGTGCCATGACCTTCGTGAGGGACGTGCCATGAGAGGTATCTCATGAACCTGCGGCGCCTGCCGGCCATCGCCGTGGTCCTGGTCTCGCTGGTGGTGTTGGTGGTCCTCGGCGTATCGCGTCCGGCGCCGATGACCCCGCTGTTCGCGTCGCTCGGTGCGCCGACAGCTCCGTTCGTGCCAAAGCTCGACTTCGTTACGTCGTCATGGTTCTGTCCGGGGGTTCCGGTTGGCGGCGCGGGCCTGGGCGGCTCAGTCATCGTCGCGAACCCCGGCGACACGGTGCTCAACGGAACGATCACGGTGTTCACCGATGCCGCTGGCACGGCAGCCATCGCGCAGCCGTTCGAGGTGCCGCTGCGCGACACCAAGACCATCGATTTGCCCGGGATCCAGCCGAACGGCTCATACGTGTCGGCACTGGTGGAGATCACCGGCGGTGGTGGCTTCGTCGAGCAGACGGCCGCCAGCCCAGCGGGGAGGGCGGTGGCCCCCTGTGCGAACTCGACATCGAACCACTGGTTCTTTGCCGATGGCTATACCAAGGACGCCAGCACCGAAGACGTCGTTATCACCAACCCGTTCCCCGACGATGCGATCGTCAACTTCGCGCTTGCCACGGTGGAGGGAAGTCGCAGTCCAGCCGCATTGCAGGGTTTCCCGGTGCGGGGCCATTCGATCAGCGTGGTGAAACTCGCATCGGTGGTGCGTGACGATGCCGTCGTTGCAGTGAGCGTCACCAGCACCAGGGGTCGGATCGTGGTAGCGCGAGCCCAGACGTATCTCGGCGCGGCGCGTGCCGGATTCACGATGGACCTCGGGGCGCCGTCGCTGTCGGACCAGTACTGGTTTGCCGACGGCGAGGTGGGACCTGGGATCAACGAGCGATACAGCGTGTACAACGGTTCCGGCGACGAGGCCGTAGTGCAAGCCGTGTTCCTCGGAATCGATCCCGGGAGCGGGTTCGGTAATGACGATCCGGCACAGCAACTGACCATCCCGGCCGGCGGAGTCGCCACCCTGAGCACCGCGGACATCAAGGATCTGCCGACCGGTCGACACGGCGTCGTGTTCTCCAGCACCACCAGCGGCTCGATCCTGGTAGAGCGGGCGCTTACCCGCCCCGCCGGTAACGGAGTCGCCACGACGGTTGTGCTCGGCCAGCAACCACGGGCAGCGGTGCAGCGGTGGAGCATGGCGATCGGTTCCAGCATGCAGTTGGAGAACGTCCTGGTGGTGCTCAACGCCGACAACGAGGCCGCCACTGTCACTGTGAAGGTGCTCGGTCCCGGTGGTGAGCAGGTCGTGCCCGGTATGGAGAGCATCGCGCTGCCAGCCGGCGCAGTGATCAGTCTCGGTCTCAGCGACCCCACGGCGCTCGGTCATCCCCTGGTGGTGGAGAGCACCTCGCGAATCTTCGTCGAACGGTTGCTGCCGCGCGCCGCCGACCTGCGTGGCCGTTCCGGCTCGTTCGCACTGCCAGGCTGACACCTTGTATCAGTTGCTGTTAGCCGCAGCGGTGGTCGTGGTGGCGGTCGGTGTCGGCCTGGTGCTGCGACGCCGCCAACGAGTAGATGCCCCAACTCAGCCTGTGTTCGAAGCACCGGTGCAACTCGACCGCGCAGACTTCGGCGGTGCCGGCATGTCTCCGGCGGGCATGTCTCCGGCGGGCATATCTCCGGCAGGCACAGCAGCAACCTCGGCGCCATGGCTGCTGGCGGTGTTCACTTCAGCGACGTGCTCGTCATGTGCCGACATCGCCCGAAAGGCCGAGGTGATGCGCTGCGCGGAGGTGGCCGTAGTCATCGTGGAGCACCCCACGCACCGCGACCTGCACGCCAAGTACGCGATCGAAGCGGTGCCGATCGTCGTGCTCGCCGATTCTGCCGGTGTGGTGCACAAAAGCTTCGTCGGGCCGGTGACCGCCACCGACCTGTGGGCCGGTGTAGCAGAAGCCCGCGAAGGGCCTGTTCTCGGCGGGTAGGCCGCTCAGACTTCGGGCTTGAGGTCGACGCCGGCCGGGACCGTGGCGTCGGAGTTGCTCGAGTTCTTCGAGCCGTTGGAACCGGCACCGGCTATGGCATCGCCACCCGCTGTGGCATCGCCCGGAAGCGGTCCGTCGAGGTTCTCCTGCACGATGCGGGCTACCTCGGCACCGTCGATGGTCTCCTTGTCGAGCAGCGCCTCAGCCACCGCATCGAGTGCCTTGCGATGCCTGCCCAGAACCTCGGTGGCCTTCGCCTCCTGGTCGTGCAGGATGCGGGCCACTTCGTCGTCGATGGTCTTGGCGGTCTCATCGCTGTACTCGCGACCGCTGGTCATCAGGTCTTCGCCAAGGAACACCTGCTGGTGCCCGGTCCATGCCATTGGCCCGATGCGGTCACTCATGCCCCATTCGCGAACCATCCGGCGGGCGATGCCGGTGGCCTGCTCGAGGTCGTTGGCGGCGCCGGAGTTGAGGTGTCCGAAGACGAGCTTCTCGGCCACCCGACCGCCCATCGCGCGGCAGATCATGTCCTCGAAGTACTCCTTGGAGTAGGTGTGCTTCTCTTCCGGCAGGCTCCAGGTGACGCCAAGAGCCATGCCCCTCGGCAGGATCGTCACCTTGTGCAGCGGATCGGCGTTGGGCAGCACCGTTGTCAAGATGGCGTGGCCACCTTCATGGATCGCGGTGGCCCGCTTCTCCTCCGCAGACAAAATCAGGCTCTCGCGGCGGGCACCCATCACGACTCGGTCGCGGGCGTTCTCGAAGTCGATGCGCTCGACCTGCTTGCTGTCGCGGCGCACGGCAAACAGCGCAGCCTCGTTCACCAGGTTCGCCAGATCCGCGCCGCTCATCCCCGGCGTGGCCCTGGCCATCACATCGAGATCCACGTCGGGACCCATCCGCTTGTCGCGGCTGTGCACCTTGAGGATCGCCAGGCGCTCATCGTTCTCCGGCAGCGGCACGACGATCTGACGGTCGAATCGGCCTGGGCGCAGCAACGCCGGGTCGAGGATGTCGGGACGGTTGGTGGCGGCCAGGACGACGATGCCTTCGCTCGTCTCGAATCCGTCCATCTCGGCAAGCATCTGGTTCAGGGTCTGCTCGCGCTCGTCATGGCCGCCGCCGAGGCCGGCACCACGCTTACGGCCGATCGAGTCGATCTCGTCGATGAAGATGATCGCCCTGCCCAGTTTGCGAGCCTGCTGGAACAGATCGCGGACGCGGCTTGCTCCAACCCCGACGAACATCTCCATGAAGTCAGAGCCGGTGACGCTGAGGAACCCGACGCCGGCCTCGCCGGCAACCGCCCGAGCGAACAGCGTCTTGCCGGTACCAGGGGGTCCGACCAGCAGCATTCCCTTGGGGACCCGCGCGCCGATCTCACGGAACCGGTCGGGCATCCGCAGGAAGTCGACCACCTCGGTGATCTCCTGTTTGACGCCCGCGTAGCCGGCGATGTCGGCAAAGGTTGTGGACGGCTTGTCGGCGTTGTAGGTCTTGGCCCGGCTGCGCCCGATGGACATCACGCTGCCCATCTGTCCGGTGGCCCGACGCTGCATCCACACGAAGAACCCGATTATCAGCAGCAGCGGTACCAGCAGGCCGGCCCAGTTGACCAGCCAGTTGGAGTCGGGCTGCTTGAACGTGATGTTCACTTTTTGGGCGTCGAGCAATGGCTTGTCGGTGTCGTTGAAACCGAAGTCGCCAGCGCCGGTGGCCGTGAACGTCTTGTCTTCCTGTGTCGTTCCGTGGATCGTGCCCGTGCCCTTGTCGACGCTGATGCTCTTTACGTCGCCGGCCTTCACCTGGGCGATGAAGTCGCTGTAGCTCAACTTGGTACCGCTGTCGGTAGGCCACACTCGCGGTATAGCGATTATCAGCACGATCGCACCGATGAGCACGGGGATCATCCAACGCGGCCATCCGGAGCCGAGGGGGCGCCTGCCGTGTTGATCGGGCGGCTGCTGCCCGTGCTGCGGCCCGCGGCCACCCGGCGGCGGAGGCGGAGGCGGAGGCAGGTTACTCATGCATGCAGTCTACGGCGGACCGGCAATGTTGGATCGGTCACCCACATCGAGGCGGAGCCCGAGATCCACCACCCATCACGGCGGGAGGCATAC
>JBDSMK010000044.1:0-3420 GCA_039915905.1 Ilumatobacteraceae bacterium | reverse complement strand
ACGGTTCGCGATCACGGTGCTGGGATCCGTCCCGAGGATCTGCCCCACGTCTTCGACCGATTCTTCCGCGCCGTCGAGCAGCGCGGCATGCCAGGCTCAGGGCTCGGACTGGCGATCGTCAAATCGGTCGTGGACGGGCACCACGGCGTGGTGATGGCACGCAACTCGACCGACGGAGGCGCAGTCATCGGCTTCGACCTGAGCGGGCAGACTGCAAGTCGGCCGTTCGCCGGCTGAGTGTCGCCCGGCGCGCTACGGCCGCAAACAGATCTGCCAGGCTTGCCCGATGGCGATCGACGTTGAAGCGGTGCTCCGGGACCTCGACTTGGAGCAGAAGGTGAGCCTGCTGGCGGGCTTCGACGCGTGGCACACGATGGAGCTGCCCGGGGTGCCGGCGATGCGCTGCAGCGACGGACCTGCCGGGGTGCGCGGCACGTCGTGGCAGGGTCCGCGTTCGGCATCGTTCCCATGTGGCTCCTCGCTAGGGGCGAGCTTCGATCCCGCTCTCGTGGAGGAGATCGGCCATGCTCTGGGCCGCGAGGCGCGTAGCAAGGGAGTCAATGTGCTGCTGGCCCCCACGGTGAACTTGCACCGCACGCCCATCGGCGGACGCAATTTCGAGTGCATCAGTGAGGACCCGTGGCTGACGGCGCGGATTGCTGTCGGGTACGTGCGCGGGGTGCAAGCCGAGGGAGTCGCCGCGTGCATCAAGCACTTCGTGGCCAATGACACCGAGTTCGAGCGGATGTCGATCTCCAGCGAGGTGGACGAACGCACCCTTCGTGAGCTTTACCTGGCGCCGTTCGAGGCTGCTGTCGCTCCGCTCGATCGTGGCGGCGCCGGCGTGCAGGCACTGATGAGCTCGTACAACAAGGTCAACGGCACGTTCGCCAGCGAGCACAGCGAACTTTTGCGCGGCGTGCTGCGCGAGGACTGGTGTTTCGACGGGGTGGTGATCAGCGACTGGTACGGCACGCACAGCGCAGCCGCCTCGCTGGAGGCCGGCCTGGACTTGGAGATGCCCGGGCCCGCACGTCTGCGTGGCGCCAACCTCCTCGCCGCACTGCGAGACGCAGAAGTGACAGAATCGCGTGTCGACGAATCAGTTCGGCGACTGCTGGATCTGTTCGTTGCCACCGGAGTCGGTGAACGTGGCACCGAGGAACTGGTCGACGACTCCGTGCAGACCCGCGATGTGATCCGCCGAGCCGCGATTGCCGGGATGGTGCTGTTGAAGAACGACGTCGGTTTGCTACCACTGGCTCTGGACAGTTCGATCGCCCTGATCGGACCGAACGCCGAGCGCGGCCAGATCCAGGGAGGCGGGAGCGCCAAGGTGCGCCCCAACCGGCCGATCGGGGTGTTGTCGGCGATTCGTGGTCGCGGTCTCGACGTGACCTACGAGCAGGGTTGTTCCATCGACAAGCGCCTCGCGGCGCTGACCGGCGAGTTCGTCGTGCACTACGAGAGCGGCGACGGCGCGACCGCCGACGTACCGACGGACAGGTTGTCGCTGATGTGGATGGATGCCCCCGCCGCCAAAATCGACAAGGCGCACTTCGGCGCGCGGATAAGCGGGTCGTTCGTGCCGGCTGTGACCGGCGACTGGCAGTTCGGCGTCACCTCCGTCGGCGCGGCGGTGCTGCGGATCAACGGCGAAGTGGTGGTCGACCTCTCCAGCCCTCAAACCGGTGGCGCGTTCTTCGGCATGGGCAGCCCGGAGATCCGTGGCACGGTTGCATTGGAGCAAGGAGTGCCCGCCATCGTCGACGTCGATTACGCGGTCATCGAATACCCGATGTTGCGCGGCCTGCTGATCGGAGCGGCGCCACCGGCTGGTGACGATCCGGTCGGCGATGCCGTGCGAGCTGCCGCGGCTGCGTCGGTAGCTGTGCTCGTCGTCGGCACGAATGACGACTGGGAGACAGAGGGGGAGGACCGCGACACGTTGAGTCTCCCTGGGCGCCAGGATGAGTTGATCGCGAGGGTCGCGCAGGTCAATCCGAACACTGTTGTGGTTATCAATGCCGGCTCGCCGGTGGCAATGCCGTGGCTCGACTCGGTGGCTGCGGTGATGCAGGTGTGGTTCCCCGGCGAGGAGTTCGGCGAAGCGCTCGCCGACGTGCTGCTCGGCATCGCCGAGCCCGGCGGGCGGCTGCCGTTGACGATTCCGAGGCGTCTCGAGGACACGCCGGCGTACGCCCACCACCCCGGTCGCAACGGGCTGGCGGTGTACGGCGAAGGACTGAACATCGGTTACCGGTGGTACGACGCGGAGGAGATCGAGCCGCTGTTCGTGTTCGGCCACGGCCTTGGATACACAACCTTCGAGTTCGGCCCGTCGGCAGTTGCGGGCACGATCCTGACCGGAGTGGATGTGACGGTGTCGATCACCAACAGTGGCTCACGCGTCGGCAGCGAGGTGGTGCAGTGCTACGTCGAGCCACCGGCCGGTGGCCCGGTCCGGCCGCTGCGCACCCTTGGGGCCTTCGTCAAGGTGGTCGTTTCGGCCGGCGCGTCGGCAACTGTCACGCTGCACCTCGATGAGCGTGCGTTCAGTGTGTGGGATGTCGCCGCTCATGGCTGGGTGGTTCCAACCGGCGAGTACCGGGTGGTTGTCGGCAACTCGTCTCGTGAACTCCGCGAGGCAGGTAGCGTCACGAGGTGACCACCAACGACATCGAGACCGTCGAGCGCCTCATCGCCGCGCCAGCAGCGAAGATCTTCGACGTTCTCGCGGACCCTGCACGCCACAGCGAGATCGACGGCTCCGGCACGGTCAAGGGCGTCAAGACGCCCGCACAACGGCTCACCCTCGGTGCGACGTTCTCGATGAAGATGAAGATGGGAATCGGATACACGATGGTCAACACGGTCGTCGAGTTCGAAGACGACAAGCTGATCGCCTGGCAGCCGCGGCCCGACAACAAGGTGATGGCGATGATGGCCGGCGGCCGCATCTGGCGTTACGAACTGGAGTCCCAGGAGGGCGGCACACTGGTCAAGGAGAGCTGGGACATCCGTGACGAGAAGGTGCCAATGCTCGTCCGCCCGATGCGTTCGAAGGTCCGTAAGGAAATGACGGCCACGCTGGAACGCCTCGCCAAACTCGTTGCGGAATGACTTTTCGCTGAAGGATCCTCGAGGAGTGCTGATGGGTGTCGTGACACTGGCAGCGGTGCAGATGTCGATGGTTGACGACATCGCCATCAACGTCGCCTCCGCCGACCGTCTAGTACGTGAGGCTGCGGCCCGCGGCGCACAGATCGTGCTGCTTCCGGAACTGTTCGAAGGGCCGTACTTCTGCATCGACCAGTTGCCCGAGCACTTCGCCCGTGCCCGAGAGCTTGGCGGGCATCCGACGATCGAGCACTTCCGAAGGCTGGCCGCCGAGCTCGGTGTGGTGCTTCCGCTGAGTGT
>JBDSMK010000008.1:0-6646 GCA_039915905.1 Ilumatobacteraceae bacterium | reverse complement strand
AGCGAGACGTCGTCGACCGCATGCACTTCGTCGGCACCGCTCCCGAAGGTCTTGGTGACGTGCTCCAACCTGACCCGGGCCATCATCCAAACCTAGACGATCGGCCCATCACGCCGGCTGGCGCCGGCTGGTGCCGACTGCTGATGACTGGTGACACGACCTGCCCTCACCTCCCGTGGCGGGACGCCAGTACAGTTCGTCGACGTGCCCCCCGATGAGCTGACAGTGTCCGGCCACAACCCGACGCCGGCAGGACTCGACCTCGATGCGATCGAGCGTGACCTGGCCGACGTCGAGGCGGCCCTCGCCCGCCTTGACGCCGGCGCCTACTGGACGGACGAGGTCACCGGCCAGGAGCTGCCCGATGAGCTGCTAGCGGTCAAGCCAACGGCACGCCGGAACCTGACGCAGTGAACGGCCGGCCCGATGAGCCGGTCCCGTGAAACCGGTCCAGTGAAACCGGCCTGGAGCAGCCGTATCCGTCGGTTACGGCGCAGTGCTCGGGTGTGGCGACTGACGATGCGCAACGGTGTCCGATACGTCGCCCACCGCCTTCGTCGTGCGACAACACACGACGCGCAACGCCGTGCTGCGCTCGACACCCGCTTCGCGATCCGCAGCAGCGACGACGTGGCCCGCGAGCTGGGCAACATGAAGGGCGCATTGATGAAGTTCGGTCAGCTGCTGAGCTTCATCGTCGAGGCGTTACCGGTGGAGGCCCAGCAGGCCCTTGCGACGTTGCAGTCCGATGCTCCACCGATGTCGGCGCAGGCCGCTGCGGCCGTGATCCGCAGCGAACTGGGCAGACCCCCTGAACGCGTCTTCCTTGATTGGAACGAAACGCCCGTAGCGGCCGCGAGCATCGGGCAGGTGCACCGCGCCGTCACTCACGACGGGCGAGACGTGGCGGTGAAGGTGCAGTACCCGGGGGTGGGAGATGCCATCGAATCCGATCTGGACAACGCCGAGTTGCTGTACCGACTGTTCACCACGTTCGCTCTCAAGGGACTGGATGGCAAGGCTTTGGTGGACGAGTTGCGAGTGCGGATGCGCGACGAACTCGACTATCGCATAGAAGCCGTCAGCCAGACAGAGTTCGTCGAACACTTCGCCGGCCACCCGTTCGTGCGCATCCCGGCCGTCGACCCGACAACCAGCACACGTCGAGTGCTGACCACCGAATGGGTCGACGGTTTGGGGTTCAACGACTTCCTCGCCGTCGCCGATGCACCAGCTCGGCGCCGCGCCGGCGAGTCGATATGGCGATTCGCGCAGTACGCGGTGCACCACCTCGGGGCGTTCAACGGCGACCCCCACCCTGGGAACTACCGCTTCAGCGCAGCGGGCGACGTGACGTTCCTCGACTTCGGGTTGGTCAAACGGTGGACCCCCGGTGAGTGGCAGCAGCTCGAACCGAGCCTCGATGCGATCGTCGTGCACCGCGACCCGCAACGGCTGGTGGAGGCAATGCAAGCCGTTGGCTTCCTGCAGCCTGGGCACGGGCTTGCCGCGCAAGCGGTGTACGACTACGTCAGCACCCCGTACCTGCCGTACCTGACCGACGAGTTCACCTTTACCCGGGCCTTCGTACGAGAGGCGATGCGCACCATCACCGACGTCCAGGGGCCTCATGCCGGCGTCATCGCCAAGCTGAACATGCCGGTCAGCTTTGTGATCCTCGACCGAGTGGTGTGGGGCGTCAGCGCGATACTCGGCAAGCTGGAAGTCGCCGGCCCGTGGCGGGCGATGTTGCTGGAGTACCGCAACGGTGCCGCCCCAGCCACGCCGCTCGGCGTAGCCGAACGGGCCTGGACGGCGAGGGCGGCCGGTCAGGCTCGATAGCCCCGGCTGGTCCCCACTGATTCTTGATCAAGGCTGCGCTGTAGACTGAGGGTCAAGCACACATAGCGTCGCATCCATCTGGGGGAAATCGTGGCCGATCCATACAAGCCGAGGGCGCCGTTTGCGCCATGGGACCGCCGGGAGCTGCCGGGTCTGTTCGACGTGGAGGACTCGGCGCGGCGCGTCGGGAACTACAAGTGGGCCGAGATCAAGTTGTTCGAGGCGCTCGGTGGTTGGGTGGCGACAGTTCCAGAGCTTGACGTCAAGATGCGTCTCGGTACGCACTGCTACAAGCACGCGTGGCATGCCGAACTGTGGCACAAGCGGCTTCCGGAGCTACGTGAGATGAATCCGGACCGTCTCACCAAGCCGGCCAACGCCGAGCTGGAGAAGTTCGTGGAGGCTCTCACCGAGCCGGAGGCGCCGGAGTTGACCATCGAGAAGCTGGTCGGCGTGTACCGAGTGTTCATCCCACACTTCATCGCCGCCTACACGTTCCACAAGAACAACACCAGTCAGATCACCGACGCGCCCACGATCCGCTCACTGAACTTCATCCTGCAAGACGAGTTCGAGGACTGGCGTGACGGCGAGATGTTGTTGCAGTCGCTTATCGAGACACCCGAGGAGGTTGATCGCGCCGCGGCACACCAGGCCAAGTTGAGCAAGCTGATGCTCGCCGCTGGCGGCATTGCCGGCCCTGGTTCCATCGGGATGCCGGCTGTCCATCAGCCAGTCACCTCGTCCAACGGTTCATAGTTGTAGAAACGGAGCAAATCATGCGTACGTTCTTCCCAGTCGAGGAGCTGGCTCGCGACCGGCGATTCACCAGGATCACCATCAACGACCGGATGTCCGACCCTCGCACGCTCGGCGGCAGATCCGACGACGCGGTGGAGGGCGCGAAGCCGAAGAAGAAGAACAACAACAACCGCTTGGTTCCGTCGCGGCCCGATGCCAGCGACGCCGCCCGTGGGTTGATGCACGGCATCTTCGTCGGTGAGATCCAGGCGTTGGAAGGCGCTGGACGCACATGTCATGACTTCGCGATCAGCAACATCCCCGGCAGCGGCCCGTCAGGCGCCGATAGCGACCCGCTCAGCGGCAACACGGTTCCTTTCGCGCTGAAGCTGGACATGGCTCGTCAGGCCTGGGACGAAGCCCGCCACGTGGAGATGAGCATCAAGCTGAGCAACTGGATGGGCACCGAGATCGGCCAGTTCGCCGAGAACACGGTGCTGTTCGAGGCAGCGTGCAGCAGCGACCCGGTGTTCCGGCTGGCTGGCGTGAACCGCGCCCTGGAAGGCCTGGCGATCGACGTGTTCACCACTATGAAGGACTTCGGCGACATCGCCGGCGACCCTTACCTGGAGTTCTGCGAGGACTGGATGCTGGCCGACGAAGTGACCCACGTGAAGATGGGCAGCGATTGGTTGCGCCGGGTAACCGAGAATGATCCGGATCGCCGCAAGAAGGCGCTGGAGTTCCAGAACGTGGTCGACAAGTTGTTCAGCTACAGCGGAACACGCAGCGAGAGCGAGGAGTCGCCGATTGGTCTTGCCCGCCGGTTCCGCGAGCTCGCCGGGTTCTCCGATGCCGAAGTCGATGACATCGCCGAAGTCAGTCTTGCAGCGCTGAACGAGCGCAAAGACAGCGTTGCGCAGATGCGTGCCGCAGCCGCCAAGCAGCTTTCGGAACAACTGTCGGGCGTATGAGCACGGTCACGGTCGCGCCGCAGGAGTTTAAGTTCGTGATGTTCGACGCTGAGTTGACGCGGAGGGTCGCCGAGGATCTGGTCGCCTCGTTCGACATCCATCGCGACATCCAGATCACGATCGACGAAACCACACCACTGGCGCGCATCAGCGTGCAGATCGGCGCGGGTGCCGATGATCCGATCGTTGTGCACGCCGATAGCGGGGCGTTCGAGGACACCCGCCGACCACGCCACCAGAGCGAGACTGCTACTGCCACCGCGCTCGGACGCGTTCTGCATCGCGCCGGAGACCGCCTCCACGGCGGGTTCGGCGAAGCGCCTCCCGACGATGATCTAACGCTCGCCCAAATGGCGGCGTGGGAAACGTACAGCGTCGGGCGTCTGGAACGTCACGGGATCGCGGTCCACCGGCCACGTTGGCTCTACAACTTCCGAAACCGGCACGGGTTCTCCGATGCCGGCGACGTGGCGTTCGACGCGTTGTGGTCCAGCGACGGCCTCACCTGGGGTGAGCTCGACTCGATCAGCGCATCGGCGATTGCCACGTCGCAGGTCGCGTCACCGGCGTGACGGCGATGGCAAGCGGCGAGAACCCGTCCGGCTGGCCGGCCGGGGTCACCACCTCCCGGGTGGCGGTGAATGGCGTAGAGCTAGACGTGCACGAGGCCGGCGACCCTGCCGATCCGACTGTGCTGCTTTGCCATGGGTTCCCTGAACTGGCCTATTCGTGGCGTCATCAGATGGCCCCGCTCGCTGCCGCCGGTTATCACGTACTTGCCCCTGACCAGCGCGGTTACGGTCGGTCGTCGGCGCCGCGTGAGGTCACCGCCTACGGCATCACAGAACTGACCGGCGATCTCGCCGGCCTGCTGGATCACTATGGCAAGAGCGACGCCGTGTACGTGGGCCACGACTGGGGCGCACTGATCGTGTGGGAGGCTGCCCGGCTGACGTCGTCGAGGGTGCGTGCCGTGGTCGGTGTCAGCGTTCCGTTCGTGCAGTGGCCAGGTCGTCCTACCGACCTGTTCAAGATGCTCTACGGTGATCGCTTCTTCTACATGCTGTACTTCCAGCAGGTGGGCCCGGCTGAGCGCGAACTGGAGGCCGATCCGCGTCGAACGATGGCAAGCGTGCTGTACGGCGCGAGCGGCGTGGGGTTCGCCAGCCGGGATGTGAATGCCGAGGTGCCGCCGATGGAGGGCACCGGATTCCTGACGATGATGCCGCCCGTGCCGCCGCTGCCCCTGCCTGGCCCGGAAGGTGGCTGGCTGTCGGCCGCCGATCTGGAGATGTACACCTCTGGCTACGAGGCCAGCGGGTTCTTCGGCCCGGTGAGCTACTACCGCAACCTCGACGCAAACTACGAATTGGTCAAGGATCTGTCCGCCGATCTGGTGACGATGCCAAGTTGGTTCATCGCAGGCGCCGACGACCCGGTGCTGTCGATGGATGCCACGGGTGTGGAGCGGATGAAGGCCACGCTGCCCGACTTTCGCGGCCACAGCATCATTCCGGGTGCCGGGCACTGGACCCAGCAGGAAGCCCCGCAGGCCTTCAACGAGGCGCTGCTGGGGTTCCTGGCCGGGTTGTCGTAAGGGGCAATTTCCCGATCAGCGACGCTGCAGCTTGCTGAGCAGGCGCAGCAGTTCGAGGTACAGCCAGACGATGGTGGTCACGAGACCAAATGCGGCGTACCACTCCATGCCCTTCGGCATGCCCTGCTTGGCGCCCTTCTCGATGAAGTCGAAGTCCACGGCGAGCATCATTGCGGCCAGGCCGGCGGCGAAGATCGAGAACCCGATGCTGAACAAGCTGGTGGAGTTGAGGAAGTTACCGCCGCTGCTACCGCCGGTAAACAGGAAGATCACGAACGAGATGGCGTAGAACGCCATCAACCCCATGGTGGCGCCGATGACGATACGCCGGAAGCGGTCGGTGACCTTGATGATCCGGGTCTTGTAGAGAAACAGCATCGCTGCGAACACGGCGACGGTTGCGCCGACGGCCTGCAGCACGATGCCGTGCTGGTAGCTCTCATAGGCGCGGGAGATCACGCCGAGGAAGAACCCGTAGCCGAGCGCGTAGATCGGTCCCAGGAACTTGGCCCACATCGGCCTGAAGTGCACCGCGATGGCGCAAGCAAACCCGACAAGGATGCCGATCAGCGCGAGGCCGGGGAAGCCGGTGACCTGTCCGGTCTGGCTCTGCGGGGCGGAGGCCCAGCCAATGGCGGCTGACGCCAGCAGCAAGACGAGTAGCACGCCGGTAGCGGTGATCGTGCCGCCGACGGTCATCACCTGGGAATGCCAGGTGCTCACCGGGCCGTCTGTGATCGGGCCGTCGGTGATCGGACCGCTAGTGATCGGACCGCTGCTATTCGGACCGCCGGTGATCGGACCGCCGGTGATCGGACTGCGGCTGTTTGGACCGGCGCCGAACCGGCCCAACCCACTTGCGCCGCCGAGCGGGGTTGAACGTGCCGGCCTTGTCGGAGCAGCCCAGCCGTCGCGTGCTGCGTCCTTCATCGCCTTGTCGTTGAGGAACGGATTGGCCATGATCGACCCTCCTTGGCGCGTGCGCCCGATGGATTTGCGGGCGGTGAGCCGCCCTTTAGCTGCGCACGCTATCGACTGAGACGGCGCGGTACCGCTCAACGATGCTAAGAATCACGGCCAAGGAGGACCAGTGGGCTATCAACTAGGTGTCGATCTCGGCACGACGTACACGGCAGCGGCGGTCGGTCGCGACGGGCGGGCCGAAGTCGGGACTCTTGGGGCCTCGAGCCCGGTGATGCCTTCGGTGGTGCTGTTGCGCGCCGATGGTGAGGTTCTCGTCGGCGAGGTCGCTGTGCGTCGTGGACTTGCCGAGCCGACCCGAGTGGCGCGGGAGTTCAAGCGACGTCTCGGCGATCCCACCCCGTTGGTGCTCGGCGGAACCCCTTACGGCGCCGAGTCGCTGATGGGCCATCTGCTGCGCGACGTGGTGCGCACCGTCAGCCAGCGTGAGGGCGAAGCGCCGGAGCGTGTGGTCCTCACCCATCCGGCGAACTACGGACCGTACAAGTTGGACATGATGCGTGAGGTGGCG
>JBDSMK010000443.1:0-3554 GCA_039915905.1 Ilumatobacteraceae bacterium | reverse complement strand
GCGGGCTCGCCGAGGGGTGAATGCCTGGAGGTAGTAGTCGTCATCGGCAGACTGGCCCTGCCCGTCGATCCAGCCATAGCACAGCGCGATCTCTACCGCCTCGACGTAGCTGATGCCCGGCTTCACGGAGCCCTTCTTGCGGACGTACAGGCGTACGCCACCAGGGTCGCCTGAGTGCTGAAGCCAGTTCTCCCATTCGTCGGGTGAACCGACGGACAGCACCGGCTTGTCGGCATGCGCGACCATCTGCCGACGCTATACCGGGCGTCTGGGAGTGAACTACAACTCGCTGGGCCGGCTATACAGCGGCTGGGCCGGTCACACAGCGGCTGGGCCGGTCACACAGGGAGAGGGTGCACGGTGAAGTTCAGCAGCCCGTCGTGCCATGCCGAGTCGGCTTGCCCAGACAGTCGCATGTGCTCGAGGTGGGCGTATGTCTCGGACTCGGCCATCGAACCCCATGACCGCGGCGCGAAGAGGTATTCCATCAGTTCGCTCACGGTTGCCGGTCGGCCGAGTGCGGTGGAGGCGGCGCGCAGCCGTTGCAGCCGCTCGGCGTGGTGCTCCTTGATCTCCTCCACCCGCTTTGCCAGATCGGTGAATGGGTGGCCGTGGGCCGGGAGCACGTACGCCACGCCTTCGAGGGCGGCGACGCGGTCGAGTGATTCGAAGAAGTCGGCGAGAGCGTCGCGCGTCCTGCCGCTCGAGTCGCCGATGTGCGGGGTGATCGTCGGCAGTACGTGATCTCCGGCAAGCACGATGCCATCGGTTGGATCGAACAGGCAGAGGTGGTCGTGGGAGTGCCCGGGCGTATGCATCGCCACCCAGTTCCGCCGACCGAGGGTGATGGTGTCCTTGTCGTCTACCAGCCAGGTGGGCTGCGGGACATTCCGGCCGGAGCGCATCTCGGCGCGCATCGAAGTCATCGATCCGCCCTGGGGCGGCTGAAACTTCGTGCCCCAGGCCGTCGGCTCCGACCAGTCGGTTGCCGGATCAAGCGCATCCGACGGCGTGTCGTCGAGGTCACTTGTGTTGCGCCCCGACCAGAGCCGGAACGAACGGTGGGTGAGGATCGTCGCTCCCGATTCCTCGTGCAGGCGGGCCGCGCCACCGAAGTGGTCGGGATGGGAGTGGGTGATCACCACGGTGTGCACCCGGTCGAGCGGGATCTCGGCCCGGCGGAGGCGATCGAGCAGTCCGTTCCACGACTCGTCGCCGGGCAGGCCAGGGTCCACCAGAGTGAAGCCGCGATCGTCCTCCAGCGCATAGCAGTTGACGTGGCCGAGGCCGGTGAACTGGATGTGCAGTTGAAGACGGAGGATGCCGGGCGCCACTTCCGTGATCTCGGTGCTGGCAGGTTCTTGTTCTTGTTTCATTCGTACCGTCTCACGTCGCTTCGGACACCCATTATCGACGGTTCGGTAGCGATGCCCACTGTCGGACGGTCAGGCGATGCCGGGAGTCACAGCGGTCGCCTTGGCCGCGGACGGCCTCGCTCTGGACGCTGATGGCTGCGGCATCCGGTCGATCGGGAGGGGTCGACCGACGAAGTAGCCCTGGCCGAGGTGCACGCCGGCATCCCGAAGTGCGTCTCGTTCGGCTTGTGATTCGACACCTTCGGCGATGATCTTGCAGTCGTGCTGGTCCGCGAAGTTGACGAGTGTCGCTACGAAGATCTGCCGCGCCGAGTCATCCTCGATGCCGGTCACAGCGTCGCGGTGCAGCCGCATGAACGCTGGTCGCAGCTTGTCGATGCGTGCCAGGCTCTCATAGTTCGCTCCGGCGTCATCGACCGCGATCGCCAGGCCAGCGAGTTGTTTGAGCGGCCCATCGATGAGGGTCGCCGACTCTGACGTGTCGCCGATGTCGACCACAACCGGGCAAGGTGCTTCGGCCAGAATCTCGGCGAGCTGCTCGGCTTGCTTGGCTAGACCGGGGGTCACATTGATGGACAACCAGTTGCCCGGCGGCAGCGCGTCGGCCGCTATCAGTGCGGCCCTGGCCATCGCCGAATCCAGTTCGATGCCGACCCCGGCGGCGTTCGCCGCTGCGAGGTTCACCTGTGGCGTGCGACCGTCGGCGAACCTTGTGAGCGCCTCGTAGCCGACCGGTTCGCCGGTGAGGAGATCGACGATCGGCTGGAACACCGTGAAAAACGTGTAGTCATTGAACGTCGCCGAGTCGGGCGCGGCGTGCAGGCGTCGCGCTGGTTCGCTGCCGGGATCCGACTCGGTGGACGCCCGACTGGAGTTGTCTGTCGACCCCGAAGATGATTGCGAATCGGCACTGCTCGGGCCGGAGTAGTTCAGCATCGACTCCCAGTCCGCGTTGGAAGTCGACGTTGTCTGGGTCGAGGTGCCGACCGCACCGCCGACGTTTCTGCCATTACGTCTGGCTGGTGCCACCTTCGGCGTGGTCGGGCGGTACAACCAGCCGCGCAACTGCACCCACAGGTCGACCATGCCGTTGCGAATCCCTACGAATGCGACCATCGCGTACAGCGCCAGCCCCGTGTTCAAAGCCGAAAAGAACAGATGTTGCCAGTGGTGAAATCGCACGTCGTGGACGACTGCATATCCCGCAAATCCGATCAGCAGCAGCGGGGCGAGGATGAACTCGGCGCCGGCTGCCGTGCGGTTGCGTACCTTGGGTGTGCGCTTGAAGGCGCTCTTCTCCCCGGTTATCAGCTGAAGCAACGAGGCGAAGGACCCCGACAGGTTCACCGGCAACAAGATCAGGTTGAAGCCATAGATCCGCAGTACGTCGAGACGCTTGTAGCCGCAGTAGTGCAGATCACTGGCCATCATCAGGAAGTAGGGCAAGGCAATGAGCGGTAACAACGGTGTCAGCAGTCCGCTGTTGAACGGATAGATCAACAGAATGAGTAGGCACAGTGAAGCCCAGAAGATCGAAGCCATGTAGTTGACGCGAAGGAACACCTCACCGAAGCGGTTCTTGTCACCGCGCTCCCGACGTGCTCGGGACTGCTCACGCAGCTTCGACAGGATCAGGAGTCCGCCATTGGCCCACCTCTGGCGCTGGATGCACAGCGAACCGAAGTCTGGTGGGGTGGCGCTGTAGGCCAAGCGCTCCGGGTAGTTCAACAACGTCCAGCCGTGAATTCCGAGATCGATGGTCGACTCGGTGTCCTCGATGACAGTGCGGTCCTGGATGTACCGACGAATCTCCCAGTTCCCCTCGTATTCGACTTTGACGATCTCGTCGAGAGCAACCTTGCGCAAGATCGCATTGGCTCCGACCCAGAACGTGGCGTCGTAATGTGTCATCCCCTGGTGGACTATGTGTTGCAAGTCGGTGGTCGCGCCGGCGATGCGTTCGATGCGTGTGGCGCTGCCCGGGTAAGAGCTGTATGGGGTCTGTGCGACACCGACCTTGGCATGGCCGCTCTGTTCGAGGAGGTAGAGGATCCGGGCGCAATACTCCGGGAGCAGCACGCTGTCGGCGTCGAGCGTGAGCACGTAGTCCGGGTCGGGCACGCTGACGTCGGCCAGACGCGGTGTGCACGGAACAAGCGCTCGGCCAAGTGGACCGGT
>JBDSMK010000430.1:0-5748 GCA_039915905.1 Ilumatobacteraceae bacterium | reverse complement strand
CCCGAGCTAGACCGGTCCAGCCTGTTCCACAACCTAATTCGCGACGCGATCGCCGATCGCGACGGCGCCCGCGCTGGGCGGCTGATGAACGAGCACATCCTCCAGGGTCGCGACGTGCTGCTCGCCTCGATGCTTCGGGCCGCAGAGGAGCCGCTCGAAGGTCACGAGCGCGGCGGCCGTCGGATCACACGCTGATCTTGTGATCACCAAGCGCGGTGAGATCACGCCCTTCTAGGCGCGGCCCGAAGGTCTGCAAATAGCAGGCCACCTCACCTCCGGAAGACACCGGGGTGGTGATCGGAAACGTCTCGACGCACTCTGGGAGGGCCATCGTGCACCTGTGCCTGAACGGGCACCCATCGGCCCCAGAATCGGAGTCGGCTGAGGCCAACTGCTCGCGCAACGCGTCACGTCTCGCGACGCTGCGACGACGCTGCTCCACAGGGTCGGGGATCGGGCTGGCTGCCAGCAGTGCTTCGGTGTAGGGATGAGCTGGGTTGTCGCATAGCCGGTCGGCGGGGCCGGTCTCCACTATCCGGCCGCGGTACATCACCGCGATGCGGTCGGAGATGTGCCGCACGACGGGCAGATCGTGTGCGATGAACAGGTAGGCGACGCCGGTCTCGGCCTGCAGGTCTTCGAGGAGCCCGATCACCTGGCTCTGGGTCGAGACGTCGAGCGCGCTGACCGGCTCGTCGAGAACTATCAACTTCGGCTGCGCGGCCAGTGCTCTGGCGATGGCGATGCGCTGTCGCTGGCCACCGGAGAACTCGTGTGGATGCCGGCGAAGGTGACTGCCGTTCAACCCAACTCGCTCCATCAACTCGGTAGCCGCGTCCGTGACGGCCGACCCGCGCAGACCCCGATGCAAGCGGAGTGACTCTGCCATCGTCTGGCCGATGCTCATCGTTGGATTCAGCGAGCTATATGGATCCTGCCAGACCACCTGCACGGCCCGTCGGTAGCTCACCGGTACCCGCCGTCCGAAAGCGGTGACGTCTTCCCCAGACACGTGCACCGTCCCCGTCGCAACGTCGACAAGTCGCAGGATGGCGCGTCCCAACGTGGATTTTCCGCTTCCCGACTCGCCGACCAGCCCGAGCGTCTCACCCGGCATGATATGAAGCGACACGTCGCGTACTGCGTCAACTGCGAGCTGGCGCCGCCACGGCACCCGGCGATGACCTGGGTAGCGCACCGAGACGTTCTTCAGATCGAGAACCGGGAGCTCCTCCACCCCGGCGGTGGGATCCACAGCGAGGGACGTGGTGCTCATGCCTGGCTCCCGACTGCCTCTGGCAAACGATCTCGAACATGGATGCAGCGGAACTCGTGGTCACCATCACGATCCATCTGGATCGGCAGTGCGCGGCACTCGTCGGTGGCCAGTTCGCAGCGTGGCGCGAACCGGCAGCCAACCGGCCATGCCCCGAGCTGGGGAACGGATCCGGCTATGCCGACAAGGTCGGTGGAGCGCGGCTCGTTTCGTGGAACAGAGCGCATCAGTGCCCGCGTGTATGGATGCTTCGGATCGGAGAAGATCGCTGCCACCGGACCCGACTCGACCACTTGTCCTGCATACAGCACGACAGCACGATCAGCGAGATCGGCCACTACCGCGAGGTCGTGAGTGACGAATACGACACCCATCCCGAGTTCGTCGCGCAGACTGGCAATCAGATCGAGCACTTGGTTCTGCACCGTGACATCTAGTGCGGTGGTCGGCTCGTCGGCGATCAGCAACTTCGGTTCGCACGCCAACGCGATCGCAATCATCACCCGCTGAGCCATGCCACCGGAGAACTCATGGGGGAACTGGCCGATGCGGCGTTCCGGATTGGGGATGCCGACGCGTTCCATCAACTCGATCGCTCGCGCCCTGGCCGCTCGCTTGGACAATCCGAGGTGGGTGCGCAACGGCGCTGCGATCTGGTCACCGACGGTGAAGGCCGGGTTCAGACAAGCGCCCGGTTCCTGGAAGACCATGCCGATGTCTCTACCGCGGACCTTGCTCATCTCCGTAGCATCGAGGTCGAGGAGGTCGTTGCCTCCGAACGTGATCGTTCCACTGGTTATCGTCCCCGGTGGCGGCAGTAGGCCTGGGATGGTGAGGGCGGTGATGGTCTTACCGCAGCCCGACTCACCGACAAGTGCGACCGTCTCCCCTGCGGCGACGGCGAACGAGATGTCACTGACGGCGGGGAGCATCCTGGAGTTGACAACGAAACCGATCGACAGCCCGCTGACCTCCAACAAGGCAGGCGGGCTGGCCACTTGGTCGCCAACGCGAACCAGCGGCTGGTTCGCAGGTATTGCCGAGAGGAGGCCGGCAACCCGCAACCGGCGACGACGGGAGAACAGACCAGCCGGCGCGTCACGCGCCATCGCATCGCGGATCCCGTCTCCGACGAGATTGAGGCAAAGCACGCTGACGAGAATCGCCAACCCGGGGGGTATCGCCACGAACGTGTTGATCGTGGCCACCGCTTGAGCACTTGCCAGCATCGATCCCCAACTCGCGTCTGGAACCTGCACACCGACACCGAGAAAGCTGAGGCCCGCCTCGGCCAGCATCGCTGCGCCGAGCATCAAAGTGGCCTGGACGATCAACGGTGGCGCCGCAACCGGAAGGATGTGGCGCCACATGATCCTGCGATTGGATAGCCCGGTTACCCGTGCGGCGTCGACGAATGCCTCCTCGCGAACGGCCAGCACCTCGCCTCGGGTCAGCCGCAAGAACCCGGTGGAGAACACCACACCCAATGCGATTGCCGTGTTGCGGATGCCCACGCCAAGCACTCCGACCAAAGCAAGGATCGAAACAAGCGGCGGAATGGTCATTATCGCATCGACGACGCGCATCACGATGCGGTCCCACCAGCCGCCGCGCAGCCCGACGAACAGTCCGATCGGAACGCCGACCAGCACTGCGATACCGACAGACAAGAAGCTGACCTCGAAGGCCACCCGACCGGCAAAGAGCAGCCGCGAGTAGGTGTCACGGCCCTTGTCGTCGGTGCCCAACCAATGAGCCTTGCTGGGGCTCGCGAGGCTGTTCAGAAGCTGCTGCTTGTCCGGGCTGTAAGGCGCTAGCAAAGAAGCGAAAATTGTCGCAGCCAGGATCAGGATCAACACGACGGCCGCCACCATCGCAGCCCGGTTGGCGCGAAGTCGGCGCCACACCGAACTGCTCTCACGCATCTCCTCGGGGGCCAGAACCGTGCCCCCCTCGACGGCTATTTCGCTCACGATGCACGAACCTTCGGGTTCACCCAGCCGTAGAGCATGTCGAGCAACAAGTTGACGACGACCACAACGATCGCGATGACTATCACCAAGCCCTGGATCACGGGCGCGTCATGGCGCAACACCGCGTTGACGGCCAGCGATCCGAGCCCCTCGATACCGAACACCTTCTCGACGACGAAGCTCGACCCGATCAGGAACGTGACCTGGAAACCAAGCACCGTCAGCACAGGACCCAAAGCGTTCTTCAACGCATACCTTGTGATCACCTTGCGACGTGGCAGCCCGCTGGCCAACGCGGTGCGCACGTACTCGCGGCCGAGCACGCCGATCATCGCACTGCGGGTCTGACGTGCCAGTGTCGCAGCGCCGGCCAATCCAAGTGCGGTGGCCGGCATCACCAGGCTCTTCAACCACCCACTGATGCTCTCGCTCGGTCGCACATAACCCGTGGCGTCAAAGATGTGCCATCGCACCGCGAACTGGCTCGCAAGGAACATCGCCAACCAGAACGCCGGAGTGGCCGTGCCGATAGAAGCCCCAACTGTGGCTACTCGGTCGATAGGTGAGCCGCGGTAGACGGCGGCGAGGATCCCGGCTCCCACGCCAACGATGATCGATATGAGGAGGGCCACCGCGGTCAACGAAAGAGTGATGCCTATCCGGTCTCCGATCTGGCGCGTCACCGGAACACTTGAGAAGTACGAGTGGCCGAGGTCCCCGGTGACTGCGTTGCCGGCCCAATCGCCGTACTGAACCACCCACGGGCGATCGGTGCCGAGCTCCTTGCGCGCCTCATGAAGAGCTTCCGGGGTGGCATTGTCGCCGACCTTCAGCGCTGCCGGCTCCTGTGGCAACAGCGCAGTCAACGAGAACGTGAGCAATGACACCAGAAACAACAGGGGCAGGAGCGAGATGAGGCGAGTGGCGAGCAACTTTCCCATGGTCGGCGGCCCCGGAGGACTGGTTCAGCCCGCGGCCCGATGAGCCGTCGCTGGCTTGTGCGGTGCATCGTCAGGACCTAGTTGGCGGGTCCACGCGGTGAGCTCGAGGAGGATGCCGTCGGGATCCTGGAAGTAGACCGATCTGAGAAAGACGCCGGGATGCATCTCCCGGGAAACACCCTGAGGGCTGTCGTCGTGGTTGACGACATCGGACGCATCCACCCCGTTGGCGCGCAGCACGTCGCGGTACTTCTCCAACTTGTCCAGCGGCACAGTGAAAGCAACGTGGTTCATCGAGGCAACGGCCGAGGCCAAGTCTCCCTGACCCGGCATGACCGCCGCAGAAGCGATACCAGGCGCAGCGGGCGGCCCGTCAGGGAACCAGAAGAACGCGACGCAGTTACCGCCCCCACAATCGAAGAAGAAGTGCTGTCCCGAGCCACCGGGAAGTTCGATCGTCTTCACCAGCGGCATGCCGAGCACGTCGCGGTAGAACGTGACCGTCTTGGCCATGTCGCTGCACACCAAGGCAAGGTGGTTGACGCCAACGGTGCGGATGCCAGCGGCCTCCGTAGCCGTCGATACGACGGTTGACGCCTCTGTGGTGATGGTCATAGGAATCCCCTTCCCTAAGTCTTCTGTTTGACCCTACTTGGTCAAACCAGCGTGCCCGTCGGAACGTCCAGCCCGACCTGGACTCGACCGTACAACTCGGTGGTCGCGTCGTAATCGAACACGACGTGTCCGGCCATCGTGTTCACGTCGCGCATCGCACGCTGGAACGGCGAATCGAGACGGTGAGCGCTACCGCCGCTGGCCGCGCACAATTCGGAGACCACCTTGCGCGCCAGGAAAACCACGTGCGCGGCGATCAGGCGATAACGCGAACGCTGAGCCGCGTCGAGCGAACCACCGTGGTCGAGGATCTGCTCGAGTTGCTGTATTGCGCCGTCGTAGATCGACCGCGCCGCGATGACGTCCGCAGCAGAGCGACCAAGTTGCATCTGCGCCGCCGGGCGATCGCGCTGCACGGCACCACCCGAATACGCCATCACCCGTTCCGTCACCCGCAACCGGAAACGTTCCACCGTCGACTCGGCCGTGCCGAGCGCCGGAGCGGCGGCGCCGAGCGCCAACATCGGCACCAACGGCCACCGGTACAGAGGTGCGTCGTGCAGCAGCGCACCCGGTGCGGTGCCATCGAGGATCGAGAGGAACGAAACCGTGCGGTAGGCGGGCACGAACCGATCGGTGACGACGATGTCGTTGCTGCCGGTGCCCTTCATGCCGCTCATGAACCACACGTCGTCGATCTGCACGTCTTCGATCGGCAGCAGGAACAACCGGTAATCAGGGCGCCCGCCGTCGCTGACCATTCCGGCGACCATCGCCCAATTGCCATGCATCACACCGCTGGCCCATGACCACTTACCGCTGAGCTGGTAGCCACCGTCCACCGTCGTAGCGCTACCTCCAGGCGAGAACGTCGCTGGGGCGAGCGCGTACGGGCGCTCGGCGAAAACTTCCGCCTGAGCCTGCTCGGGAAGCAACGACATGA
>JBDSMK010000429.1:0-2585 GCA_039915905.1 Ilumatobacteraceae bacterium | reverse complement strand
CGGTATTCCACCTTGCCGCCCTTGAACTCACTCACCGCTCTGGCCACGTCATGGGTCACAGTTCCGGTCTTCGGGTTCGGCATCAGACCACGCGGTCCGAGCACCCGACCCAGACGACCGACCAGCGGCATCATGTCCGGGGTGGCGATGGCCACGTCGAAGTCGAACTGGCCTTTTTCGATCTGCGCCGCAAGGTCGTCGGCACCGACAACGTCGGCGCCCGCGTCGCGGGCTGCCTGCGCCGCCTCGCCGGAGGCGAACACGGCTACGCGTACGTCCTTGCCGGTGCCGCTTGGCAGCCCGACGGTGCCACGGACCATCTGATCGGCCTTGCGTGGGTCGACGCCGAGACGCACTGCGATCTCCACGGTCTCATCGAACTTTGCGCTAGCCACGGCCTTGACCATGGTCAACGCCTCGGTCGGGGTGAACAGCTGATCGCGGTTGAACCGCTTCGCAGCATCGGAGTACTTCTTGCCTGACATGTTGATGTCTCCCTCAGGGGTAGCGCCGCCGGGCGAGGTGATCCACGGCGAACGGGTTGGATGTGACTACGAGACCTGAAGGCCCATCGAGCGCGCTGTGCCACGCACCTGCTGCTTGGCGGCATCGAGGTCGTAGGCGTTGAGGTCCGGCATCTTGATCTTGGCGATCTCTTCGATGTCGGTCTCGGTGACAGAGCCGACGCTGGTCTTGCCCGGCGCCGCGGAGCCCTTCGCCAGGCCGGCCTTCTGGCGCAGCAGCACCGGCGTGGGAGGGGTCTTCAGCACGAACGTGAACGAACGGTCCTCGAAGACCGTTATCTCCACCGGGATGATCGTGCCGACCTGCGACTCGGTAGCCGCGTTGTACTGCTTGACGAACTCCATGATCGGCACGCCGTGCGGCCCGAGCGCCGTACCGACTGGCGGTGCGGGTGTGGCCTTGCCGGCGGGGATCTGGATCTTTACGATCGCCGCAACTCTCTTCTTTGCCATGAAATGGGTGTCCTTAATGCTTTCGTGTTGCGGGGATCAGAGCTTTGATACCTGGCTGAAGTCCATCTCCACCAGGGTTTCCCGGCCGAAGATGTTGACCAGCACCTTGAGCTTCATGTGGTCGGCGTTGATCTCGGCAATGGTGCCGGCGAAGTCGGCGAACGGGCCTTCCTTGACTCGCACGCTCTCGCTGACCTCGTATTCCAGCTTCGGCTTCTTGAGTGCCGGCAGGCCGCCGGTGCCGTCGCCCTTGGCAGCGAGGAACGTCTGCACCTCGCGTCGCGCCAACGGCGTGGGCTTCTGCCCCTGGCGGCTTTGGCCGACGAATCCGGTGACACCGGGGGTGTTGCGGATGCAGTACCAGCTCTCGTCGTCCATCTGGCAACGCACCAGCAGGTAGCCCGGGAAGACCTTCTTCTGCACGGTCTGCTTGCGCCCGTTCTTGAACTCGTCGACCTCCTCCATGGGGATGACGACCTCGTAGATCTTCTCCTCCATGTTCATCGACTGGATGCGCGCCGCGAGGTTGGCGGTGACCTTCTTCTCGTAGCCGCTCTGGGTGTGGACCACGTACCACGAACCGGGCCGGGTCCAGGGGTCATCGACGATTTCGACTTCCTCGGGCTCGCCTTCACCTTCAGCCGGATCCCGGTCGGCATCAGCGGAAAGGTCGAAGCTGGCATCGACGATGTCCGCCTCGCCAGTATCAGCGTCACCGGTGTCGGTTGCCTCGATCGGGTCGGCGATCTCCTCGACGATGTCGGTTTCGTCGGTGATCGCGTCCGTGTGGGTGTCGTTGGGGATGTCGGTGTTCATGATCAGTCGTAGAGCCATCCGGTGAGGACCCCGAACAAGGAGTCGAGGCCGAAGGTGAACGCGGTGTAGACGATGACGGTGATGAGCACGATGATCGAGAACCGGCGGACTTCCGGCCACTTCGGCCAGGCCACCTTGCGCATCTCGTCGCGTACCTCGCGCAGGTACAGCGCAGGGGTGACACGGCCCTCTTTGCGAGCCGTCGCCGTGGCGCGCGTCGGTTGACCCTGATCGTTCAGGGCTCCCATCCGCTTCAGCGATCGCTTCTGCTCTCGATTGAGGTCATCCAATGACATTCGTGTGCTCGTATCTGTTCGGCCGCAGCCGGGAGGTGGTTCTGCAGGGCAGGAGGGATTCGAACCCCCGACCGTCGGTTTTGGAGACCGATGCTCTACCAGCTGAGCTACTGCCCTCTGGGGCGACGGATAACGCTACCAGCCGCCGCGGAGAGTCTGTCAGCGGGTTTCCTTGTGCAGGGTGTGGCGGCGATCGTGGGCGCAGTACTTCTTCATCTCGAGCCGCTCACGATCGTTGATCTTCGACTTCATCGTGATGTAGTTGCGGTTCTTGCACTCGGTGCACTCGAGCGTGATCTTCACCCGCTTGTCGTTTTTCGGCATAGCTCCTCAGTTCGTTCTACTGGTGCGCTTCCGGGAGGATCCCGGGCTCACTTGGTGATCTTGGTGACGCGGCCGGCGCCTACGGTACGGCCGCCTTCGCGGATCGCGAAACGTAGGCCCTCATCCATCGCGATCGGCTTACCCAACTCCACCGTGATCGTCACGTTGTCGC
>JBDSMK010000346.1:0-2595 GCA_039915905.1 Ilumatobacteraceae bacterium | reverse complement strand
TGTCGACGCGGTCGAGTTCGATGGCCTGGCCGACGGCTATTGCCTCCTCCCCGGTGCAGCGCATGTAAAACGAGGTCTTGCCTTGTCGCTGGGCGCTGGACATGCGGTCGTCATAGGCCCTGGTGGTGACCATCGCGCGCAAGCCCCGACGCAGCTCGTCGGCGTCGATCGACGGCGTCCACGGACCAACTGCCAGGCCATCGTCGTCCAATACGCGGATCATGGTGTACGCCAAGTCGCGCATCTCCCGCGGGTCGCTGTCGATCGGTGGGCGACGCACCGACCCCGGGTCGGCGGTGACCACGTACGAGAAATCGGGCTCGTCGCCCGGTCTGGTTCTCGGTTCCGGAACCTGGAAGCGCAATGCCGGGGCCTCGCTCATGGGCAGCTCACCCCACCAGTTGAGCACGTCTCCAAACGCCGCGGTGACGTTCTGACAGATCGGCTGCCGTCAGGAGTTGCCGAGGTAGGTGAGCACAGCCAGCTATCCCCGGGTACTACGGCCCAGCGACTGCTGCTGGCGCTCGGAGACGCCACGCAACCTTTCGATGCGCTCGTCCCATCGCGCACCGGTCTGCATTAGCCAGCCGACGGCTGCGGTCAGGGGCTCGGGGGTTGCGGTGTACCGGACCTCGCGACCGGCGCGGGTGGTGGACACCAGCCCGCTGCTGAGCAGCGCAGCGAGGTGCTTGGTGACTGCTTGGCGACTCAGTGGAGAGGTTGCGGCCAGTTGGGTGGCCGTGCGCTGCCCGTCGCTCAACAACGTCAGCAGCAGCGCCCGCCTCGTCGGATCGGCGAGCGCGGCGAACAACTCGTCGAGCGGGTCGGAAGCCGCCAGCGGCCCCGTGTCGGGGTCGGTCACACCAGCGCTGCGGCTACCGTGCAGGCCCACAGCGAACACACTCGCACCTCCCATGCATTGCGCGTCGTTTGGTTCACCACCCCAGGCGCGCTGCGCAGTTGCTCGGTGATCTGCAGTCGGCTGGTGCCATCACCGTTGTCGACGATCTCCAACACCACCTTGCTGACGCCGGCCGGCACCCGGTCAGACGGGTGAGGATTCCACCAGGTGAAAGCGATCGAGCGTCCCTCGCGGATTTCGTCGACACGCACCAACTTGACCACGTCGTGATCGGTGACCGCGCCTCCGACGAGCGCGCCTACGCCGTCGCGTTCCAGTTGTGCTTCGTCGACCAGCCAACTACGCCAGCCATCGGCGGTCGAGATCAGCCGCCACAGCTCGTCGGGCGCGACCTCGAGGTCAACGGTGCGGTCGATGACAAGCAATGGGTCGCGCATATCCAGGATCCTATCGCAACCGTGAAGTTGCACATGCGATCCGAACAGGTAGATTTATGCAACCAAGTGGTTGCGCAACTCTGCAAGACCCACGACATGCACCGTTGCCAGGAACCTGCCGACAAGACAAGCGACAAACAAGCGACAAGCAAGCGCCAAGGCAAGCGACAAGGAGACTGACCGTGCTCGTACCAACAGTGATCGAAACCACCAACCGCGGTGAACGGGCGTTCGACATCTATTCCCGCCTGCTCGCCAATCGCATAGTGTTCCTCGGCTCAGCGATCGATGACCAGGTCGCCAACCTGATTGTCGCCCAGCTGCTGCACCTCGAGAGCGAGAACAGCGATCGTGATGTCTCGCTGTACATCAACAGTCCCGGCGGCGACATGATCGGTCTGTTCGCAATTCTCGACACCATGGATTACATCCGCCCTGACGTGGCCACGATCTGCATTGGCCAGGCCGCATCGGCCGCCGCGGTGCTGCTCGCCGCCGGAGCGCCGGGCAAGCGCTACGCGCTGCCCAACGCTCGGGTGCTGATCCACCAACCGCACGGCTCGGCGCAGGGCCAGTCCACCGACATGGAACTGGCCGTCGCCGAGATGGTGGAGATGCGATCCCGGATGGTCGACGTGATGGTCGCGGCAACCGGACAGCCACGCCATAGGGTCGTCGCCGACATCGACCGCGACTACATCGTTCGTGGCCAACAGGCGCTGGACTACGGCCTCGTCGACCAGATCATCGACCGCCGTCAACTACCAGTCGGCGATGCCGTCTCGGCATTGTCCGCCTGAGCGCCCCGACAGCCGCCGACAGCCGCCGACAGCGACGGTCCCAGTCAAGTCGCGCCGAGCACTGGTAACCTCTGGCGGACCGCAGACCGGCGCGTGCAGCGCCGATTTCTGCCGCGCGAATCGAGCTTCACCGGCATGTCCCAAAACCACATACCAGAACGCGGAGCCCGTAGAAGGGCCGAACTGCGCAACCTGATCGTCGTCGCCGGCGCTGCAGTTCTGGTGTGTGGGTTGATCGTCGCGGCGAAGTCGGAAAAGTCGACCTCGACCGTGCTCGACGCCGGAAAGACCGAGTTGTTGGCAGCGCCTTCCGACGCAGGAGCTAGCGCGCAGCAGGTAGCGGCCGGCTCGTTGGCCACGATCGGAGCGTCCAACGGCCATGCCGACAACGGGGCCGACAACGGGGCAGACAACGGGGTCGCCGACGCGACCGGCGATGGCGCTGCCAACGGCACGACCGGCGATGGCGCAGCCAACGCTTCAGCGGCGGCTGATG
>JBDSMK010000297.1:0-4348 GCA_039915905.1 Ilumatobacteraceae bacterium | reverse complement strand
GCATGTGGTCATCGGATAACCCTTTGATGGCGAGCATGAACTGCTGCGCCCGGTTGACCGAGTCGAACGACAGCCCGAACAACGTGTCAGGGTTCGATGTGCCAGAACTCGATGTGCCGGTACTGCCAGGGAGCTCACCCGACGGCGCGAGGTCCGTGGGCGGAATGGGCGGAAGGACCCGGTGTTCGTTCACCGCTGATTTCCTCGTGGACCGAGTCCGCACCGGTAATGGGTGGGCCGTGAACAGCCCGTCTGGTTTGACGAACTGGAACGAACATCAATCACGTCGAGCCTCCTGATCGGTTCAACGCGCGACCAGGGTCCCGAGCAACGCGATCGAGAGCAACCGGCCCTCAGTTCAGATCCTATGCCCACCGTGGCGAGATGCGCGAGTCGTTCATGGCCTCTTGTCGGCCGACTTCTGCTGCTCCCCGACAGCGGACCGCATTTCATCGCCCAGCGGGTGCACCGGGCTGTGGGGGATGATCGCGATCGGGCGCGGAGCGTGGTGAAGGAGCGAGTCAACGACGCTGCCGGCGAGGAGTCTTCGAAGTGAGTGTTCGCTGTGAGAACCAACCACTGTCAGGTAGGCACTGGTGTGCAGGCTTACGTCCGTCAGCACACGTGCTGGTCGACCAGTAAGTTCGTCGAGTACGGCGCCTCCAGGCGCGTCGGACTCGACGTGCTGTAGATGAGCCGAGCTGATGGTGGCGTCGTCGCCGCTGTACGCAAAGACGGGGACGAGTTCGCGCCTCAGAGCACGAGCGAGCAGCGTCGCCCACCGGAGGACCAGACCGTTGTCGTCGGTGCCGTCGACTCCAACGATGATCGGTGCGATGTCCAGCGCCGGAGCGCCCGGCGGCACGATGATCAAGGGGCATCGAAGCCCGTGGACTAGCTCGTGGGCGTGGCTTCCCAGCGCCCAGGGGGAGAAGCCCTCGGTGGAATCGACTCCGAGGACGACTACGTCGTCCGCCTGGGCCGACGCCATCAGATCGATAGCGCGAGCGCCGGATGCAATGCGCAGTTCGTCCACCACGATGTCTCTGGAGTGCAGCCATGCACGCGCCGATGCTGCTGTCTCGGCTTCGAACTCGCGCTCGATCTCGATCGACCGCTCCGCCGATTGATTGTCCACCATCACCCAGGCGATGATTGGCACGCTGAGGTCCGTGGCAAATCTGTGCGCCCATCGGATGGCCGATTCACCCTGTTCATCGAGTACCAGATCGACCAACACACGAGCAACTGTCGCGGGACCCTCAGTGACTGTCATCGCCGACGTTTCACCCAGCTGTGCGGTCGCGATGGCCTCATGGTCGCTGCGGTCAAAGCGGTGCGATCTGGAACAAGACTGATTGGGCCAAGGCTGAGTTGTTGCCCGCTCATGACCGAGGGAAGTTCTGGTGCATGAGCACTAGACGCGAGTCGAGAACGCCAGCTGTCCTGGCCGGGCTGGCCGTCTGATAAGCGTCGGACTGGGCCATACGACGGAACTCGTCGACCGACGAGTATGCGGCCAGCAGAACCCGATCCCAGTCTTCATCCGAGGGTCCAATGATGGTCGCGACTGCCGTACCGTCCCAGATGATGGTGCCAGGAAAGTCGTGATGGTCCATCACCGCGAGGCGGCGGAGGTACTCGACGTAAGCCTCCTCTCCCGTCATGCCGTCGCACGTATGGCCTTCGAGGGCAGCGTCCCGGTAGCGAATTAGGTTCAGCATGACGATGGGCTGTGCGGATTCTGATTCGGCCGAGCGCGCCCACTGAGTCATTGCATCGCCGGCGTGGGACGTTTGGTGCATGAGGATGAGCCGTGAATCCTCGACTGCAGCGCTCCGCGCTGTCGCCGCATTTTGGTAGGCGGCTGATGCGATCATCTCCCTGAAGGTCGAGACCGAGTCGTAGCCAACGAACAATACGAGATCCCAGGTCTCTCCGGCTGGCGCAATGAGAGCCGTCTCGGCCTCGCCCACCCAAAACGGTGTACCCGGGAAGCCGGAGGCGAGTGCCTGCAACCTTCGCCCATATTCGGCGTAGGCCTGTTCGCCGGTCATACCGTCGCATCCATAGCCATCGAGAGCGTGGTCGCGGTACCGGATGAGGTTCAGCAACACGATCGGAACGTTCGGGTCTGCTTCTGCAAGCAGATCCCACTGCTCGTCGGTCCGTGTGACATGCATCGCTGCTCCTTACTGTCGGGGGAGTTGACTCCGCACGGGGTCTTCCCGGCAACCGGGGAGGGTTGCTGAAAAGGCCGTTGAAGTCTTTCACGGGTGGTTCCGGGGTTGCGATTCGGTGTGTGCCGGCACGCGACTTGGATCATCTCGGCCATCTCGAGGTCGCGATCGCCGATCGCGATCAACGATCTCGGATGTCGTCTGGACGGTCACCCAGGAGATATCGCGGGCCGTCACCGAGTGCCGCTGCAGCGTCGTCGGGGTTGTACAGGCGGCAGGCCTTGAATGACAGGCATCCGCAGCCGATGCACGAGGTCAGGTCATCACGGAGATGGCCAAGGAGTTCAATCTGCTCGTCGAGACGTCCTCGCCAGGCCCGCGAGAGGCGGCCCCAATCGGCAGTGGTCGGCGTGCGGCCATTTGGCAGGGTCGAAAGGGCGGTACGGATCTCGTCGAGGGTGAGCCCGACCCGCTGTGCGACCCGGATGAAGGCGATGCGCCGCAGAACATCGCGGTCGAACCGGCGTTGCCCGCCGCTGGACCGCGTCGAGCTGATCAGCTGTTCGTGTTCGTAGAAGCGCAGGGCCGAGGTTGCCACACCGGACCTGGACGCCACCTCGCCGATGGAGAGCCTTTCTGTCATGCCAACAACTCCTTGACCTCAAGTGCACTTCATGTTGCAACATAAGGCTCATGAGCGAAAGAACCACGGCAAGTCTCCTCCATTCGGCCGTTGCTGCCATCTCGATCCCCCGGGCGGATGTGAGCACGTCGTTTTCGTTCGTGTTGCACGCTCCGCTCGAGTTGATCGGTCGCATCGGCCTGCTGGCGTTCGTGCATGCCGAGGCGCGTGAGGAGGCGGAGCGAACGATCGCTGGGCTCGTCGACCGGTACGAGGCGATCGGCGAGGGGGTGCCGATACCAAGCCGACGCTTCGATGACATCGACCAGGCGGTAGCCCACTTCCGATCGTCGCTCGCGGCGGGCGAGCCGGACGAGGTCGACGCCGCGGTTACATGGCTGACCGAGCGTTCGACGATCGCCGACATCCGTTGGTTGCTGGCCGAGGCAATCGTGGACTCCACCGCTGCTGCCGGCCATGCCCCGATCGGTCTGCACTTGCTGGCTCGCGTGGGAAGCGGAACGCTGTCGCCGACGCTCCTACGCGGACCGCTGCGTGAGCTCGCATCCCACCCGGATTGGAGGATCCGCTGGTTCGACGATATCTCCAACCCGTCCGAGCCCATGCCACTGGCTGTTGCCCTCGCCGCGGTACCGGCGCTCGGTCGGCCCGGCAACGGTTCTATCCGACAGATCATGTTGCAGGCCGAAACGAGCGGCGTGGCCGCAGCGCACGTCGGACCGGCACTGGGCCGACAGCCCGACGTGGCTGCCGCACGTCGGGCAGTGATGCGGGTCGCCGCCTGGAGCATGATCCACGATGACCCGACGCAGGCTCCGTACGGCTGGTCGCACTGCCTGACGATGCCACAGGCCGTGATGTCGCTCGCGGGCAACTGGGTCGCGCCACGCACCGCAGTGGCGGTGGCGGCGACTTTCGTCGCTGGCTTCCGGGCTGCACACGGCACCATCTTGATCAACGAGCCAGAGAGCGCGTTGGCCGACAGTGCGGCATTCAGTGATGTCGACGAGCCGTGGACGGCATCGGCCATCGCCGACCTGGCGACCAACGCAGCGCTTCACGAGGATGCCCATATCGTGAAGTACACGCTTGCTTGCCTCCACGCAGCCGAGGACGACCCGGCGTGGCGGTCCGTCTATCTGCGGGCGGCGGCTCATCTGGCCGACTGGTGGCGACAGCACCCCACGACGGGCTGACGACCGAATTACCGGTAAATGATCTGACAGTCCCGCCAGATTCAACACAACGAGGTTCGGTCAGTAGAGGATGTCGAGTGCGTATCGCAGGGCTCGGTCGAGTTCCGAGCGCTTGATCTCGTCCAGTCGACCAACGGGGCTTCGGTCAAGTGCATCGACGGGCACAGTGACGATGTTGTCGCAATTGATGACCCACGGTTCGGGGAGGCCCTCGTCCGGTCCAACCGGGACCTCGGAGCGGATACCGCGGACGGTTCGGGTGATTGGTGCGCACGTGACCGCAGTGAGCACTATGGCTGCGGCGTCTCGGGTGAGGACACAGACGGGTC
>JBDSMK010000260.1:0-3258 GCA_039915905.1 Ilumatobacteraceae bacterium | reverse complement strand
ATATCTAGGAGCCGGGGCTCGGCACATCTAGGTGCCGGGGCTCGACATTCGCAGGGCCGTAGGGTTGGACGTATGCGCAGTGGACACGTCGCGGCGCCGGATACACGTTCCTGGTGGATCGGCGTCGCCGCAGTTGTCGGCGTCGCCGCAGTTGTCGGCGTAGCCGCAGTTGCCGCCATCGCTCTCGGAGCCTGTTCGTCGACCGCGAGCCCGACAACAGGATCGGCCGCCGCACCGCAGAGCACCGCCGTGTCCAGCACCACTTTCGAGTCCTCCACGACGCAGCAGCCCAACGTTGAGACCCCGTTGATCCGACAGGCCGTGCTCGATTACTGGGTCGCCAGCCACGCCTGCGCAGAGCGGCCGGCTCGCTGCGATCCGGCCTCGTTCACGGCGGCGGGCGGCACATTACGGGCCACAGTGAAGAGCTTTACGGCGACGCTGATCAAAGACCAGCGCCATCTCGGTGCAACCGCCCCCGACGACGGGTCGTACGTGGTCGTGCGCGCCGTCACCACCTATGCCGCAGCCGGCAGTGGCCCCGCCGATCGCGCCACGACCGACGAATGCGTCTTCGACGGCAGTCCGCTGCTCGGGCCGAACGGCACCGACGGCAACCCGACGGTGGTCAGCGAGGCCGGCGGCCCACACCAGTTCACCCACACCTTGTACCTCGAGAACGGCAAGTGGCTGGTCGGTGACGAGACTGTCGTGGAACAGTCGAACGACAACACCTGCACAAGCCCGAGCCTCAGCGTTCCGGTGGAGTTCAGCGTTCCCAAGCCTTGACCGACCAGCTGTCACCCACCGGTCCGGCCAACGAAGGCCGATTTTCCGGGCCATCCGGTGGGGTGCCCGGCATTGCGGCGCCGGTGTGGGCAGAATGGCGGAGCGGGCGGGCAACCCCCTTTCAACTCTCCAGCCCCCTGTGACGGACGCCAACATGTATCGACAACATCCCACTCACCTGTCCCGATTCGCGCGCCTCGGCGCAGCGACGATCACGATCGCACTGCTCGCCACAGCTTGTAGCAGCGGTGCCAAATCGGCGTCGAGCACACCGTCGGTGCCAGTGACCGAAGCATCGAGCACCACATCGAGCACATCGAGCACCTCGACGACCATCAACCCGACGACGAGCACATCGAGTACATCGACCAGCACTACCGCCACCATCCCGGCAGAGCCGGTCTACCCGCTGACCGGTTTGCCGGCAACCGATCCGGCATTGGCTGCACGTCAGACGCTGGTAGTGAAAGTCGACAACGCGCCGGGCGCCCGCCCACAGTCCGGGCTCAATGAGGCTGACATCGTCTACGAGGAGATCGTCAACGACAACCTCACCCGTTTCGGTCTGGTGTTCCAGAGCCTGGACAGCAACCCGGTCGGGCCGTGCCGATCCGGTCGCCTGCAAGACATCGACCTGTTCGGCTCGTACCACCACCCGTTGTTCGCCTGGAGCGGCGGCAACGCCACAGTGACCGCGGCGATCCGGGCCAGCGACCTGGTGGACATCAGCCCCAGCCGGGCGGCGGTCTACTACCGAACATCCAATCGCAACGCTCCGCACAACCTGTACAGCTCCACCCAGGCCCTACGCACGATGACATCGTCGGACGCCGCACCCCCGCCGCAGCAGTTCACCTACCGCCCTACTGGAGCAGCCGTGCAGGGCTCGCCGAGCGCCGGCGTGGACATCCGGCTGGACGCCATCAGCGCCACCTGGCGCTGGGACGGCGTGGCCGGGTTGTATCGGCGGTGGACCAATGGCCAGGTACACAACGACGCGGCCAGCGGGCAGGTCACCACGAACAACGTGGTCGTGCTGGCGATGCAGTACCTACCGGGGATCTCCAACAGCCCCGACGCGCAGACCATCGGCACCGGCGACGCGTACGTGTTCACAGCGAGCAACTACATCCACGCCAAATGGTCGAAGACCGATCGCGTCCAGCCCTACACGCTGACCGCCGACGACGGTTCGATCGTCGCGCTGAGCCCCGGTCGAACGTTCGTCGAACTGTCGCGCAACATCTACGGCGTGGTCTCCCCTCAACCGGCTAGCTGACCACACCCGGCCGGAGAGAACCGGTGCTGCTAGCGGATGTCGTCGAACGCCTCGTTGAGAACGGAGAACGGAGAACGCTCGCTCGACGACCGACACCAGCGGCTGTGCGCTGTCACCGAGCAACCACTGCAACATCGCCTGGAGGGCCCATGTCAAACTGCGTTTGCTCGGCGACGCCAACTGGTGGTTCCCGAAGTGGCTAGATCGACTGATCCCGAACATGGACATCGAAGGCGAGAGCAAGTTGCCTGCCCCGGAGTACGACGCGGCGCGCGAGCCGCTCCTTTGCTTGAACTTGTTGCCGGCGTCATCCGCCGAAGTAGCTCACCAACGGTAGTGGGCGAACGCCTTGTTGCTCTCGGCCATCTTCTGCATGTCATCGCGACGCTTGATCGCCGCACCGAGGCCGTTACCTGCATCGAGCAACTCACCGGCGAGGCACTGGGCCATCGACTTCTCACGACGGGCCCGGCTGTAGTCCACCAGCCAGCGGATCGACAGCGTGGCCGCCCGGCGCGGCCGGACTTCCATCGGGACCTGATAAGTGGCGCCACCAACACGGCGGCTCTTCACCTCGAGCGGCGGCTTGATGTTGTCGATCGCCCGCTTGAGCGTGGCGACCGGCTCAGCGCCGGACTTCTCCTCGACGATCTTCAGCGCGTCGTAGACGATCTTCTCGGCAAGCGAACGCTTGCCGTGGAGCATCACCTTGTTGACCAGCTGGGTTACGAGCAGCGACCGATAGATCGGGTCGGGCATCAGCTCACGGCGTTTGGCGGGGCCTTTACGGGGCATCTTGAATCACGGTTCCTTGCTACGTCTACGACTCGTACTACTAGGCCATCTTCGCGCCGTATCGGCTGCGGGCCTGCTTGCGGTTCTTCACGCCGGCTGCGTCGAGCGCGCCGCGGATGATCTTGTAACGCACGCCAGGAAGGTCACGCACACGGCCACCACGGACCAGCACGATCGAGTGCTCCTGCAGGTTGTGCCCCTCGCCCGGGATGTAAGCAGTGACCTCTACGCCACTGCTGAGACGCACGCGGGCGACCTTGCGCAACGCCGAGTTCGGCTTCTTCGGCGTGTGGGTGAACACGCGCGTGCACACACCGCGCCGCTGCGGCGCGCCCTTCAGGGCGGGCGTCTTGGCCTTGGTCGGCTTGGACTGCCGGCCCTTGCGGACCAGCTGG
>JBDSMK010000256.1:0-3502 GCA_039915905.1 Ilumatobacteraceae bacterium | reverse complement strand
CGACCATCGAACTTGCGGACGCGGGGCCGGCTACACGCCGGTCCCGCGTCCGCGTGCCGGCAGTGCTCGGACTGGTTCCGTTCGTCGCGTTCGTCGGTGTGTTTCTGGTGTTCCCGGCGGCCACGGTCTTCGTCAAGGCACTGGCACATTCGGCCACCAGCACCAAACCGGCCATGCTCCAAGCGCTGGACGAACCATTCCGAAGTTCGTTCGTGGAGAGCATCAAGCTGTCAGTCCTTACGGCTGTAATTGGCGGTGTGGTCGGCGTGCTGCTGGCGTACGCCGTCGTTGCGGTGCGTCGCCCGAAGTGGTTGCGCACGTTTGCAACGTCATTCGGTGGGGTCGCTGCCAACCTCGGGGGCGTCCCGCTGGCGTTCGCCTACATCGCTGCACTCGGAGTGCAGGGCTTGGCCACCAAGGTGATCAAGGCGATGGGGTATGACCTAGTCGGTTCTGGCTTCGCACTCGGCGGCAACACCGGGCTGACAGTCGTCTACTTGTACTTCCAGATCCCGTTGATGATGTTGGTGGTGCTTCCAGCTATCGATGGGCTGCAGACGTCATGGCGCGAGGCAGCAGCCAACCTCGGCGCCACACCGCTCACCTATTGGCGGCGGGTGGGCGGCCCGATCCTGTTGCCGTCGATCCTCGGTGGCCTGCTGTTGCTGTTCGCCAACTCGTTCTCTGCATATGCAACTGCCTACGCGATCTCCACCGGTTCATCGCGTCTAGCTCCCGTTCAGATCCGCTTCTATCTTCAAGGCGACCAGAGCGGTTATGCCGAAGTCGGTTATGCCATGGCGGCGTGGATGATCATCATCGCGTTGGTGGCAACGGGCGGCTACCTGTTTCTGCGCCACCGCGCGGAACGGTGGCGGCGATGAGCGCCACCAGACAGCACGGCGGCGATGAACCGGGTCCAGACAGCACGGCGGCGATGAGCCGCCACCAGACAGCAGGCGGGCGATGAGCCGGGTCCACAAGCGTCGACACATCGGGTCGTGGATCGTGCTGGTGCTGTGCGCCGTGTTCTTCGCAGTGCCGATAATCGCGCTGGCACGGTTCTCGTTCCAGAAGGTGCCGGTGGTCAAGCTCGGATGGAGCACGCTGTTCGACAAGTGGACGTGGGACGGCCTGCTCACCGGTTTGCGAGACCCCAAGTTCCAGCCGGCGATGTGGTACAGCGTGCGCCTTGTGATCGCCACGGTCGTTCTGTCCACGGTGATCCTGCTGCCCACTGCATTGTGGGTCCACCTGCGAATCCCGAAGGCGCGCGGCGCAATCGAGATGCTCACGCTGCTGCCATACGTCGTTCCGCCCATCACACTGGCCGCCGGGGCACTCGGCGCGTTCCGCGACAACTCGCCCGCACTGTTCCGCAGTGAGTACTTCCTGGTGCCGTTCTACGTAGTGATGGCGATGCCGTTCTCGTTCCGTGCGATCGACGCAGGGTTGCGCGCCATCGACCTGCGCACCCTCGTCGATGCCTCCCGCTCGCTCGGAGCGGGCTGGACGACCACGATGTTCAAGGTGCTGATCCCCAATCTGCGGGTCGCTCTGATCAGTTCCTCGTTCCTCACCACCACGATCGTGCTCGGCGAGTTCACCTTGGCGTTTCTGGTGTTCAAGCCCACTCTCCCGGTGTTCTTGCAGGACTTCCAGATGCACGAGGCCCGCGGGGGCAGCGCATTGGCTCTACTTCTACTGATCGCCAGTGGTGTTCTGCTCGGCTTGATAACCCTGCTACTTCGAAAGCGCGGCGGCAAGGCCGATTCCGCCTCTCCGATCTTCTGACCACCTCTCACCCCCCAAACACAGGACCGATCAACATGGCCTCAGCACTTCAGTTCGCGCAGGTCCGCAAGACGTTCGGGACCACTGTCGCGCTCGAATCGCTGGTGCTCGACTTGGTCCCTGGCGAGCTGGTCAGCCTGCTCGGCCCGAGCGGCTGCGGCAAGACCACGGCGCTGCGCATCGCTGCCGGGTTCGAGGTCCCCGACTCCGGCTCGATCACGCTCGGTGAGCAGGACATCACCAATCGGCCGGCACACAAGCGCAACATGGGCATGGTGTTCCAGAGCTACAGCCTGTTCCCGAACCTCACTGTCGCCGAAAACGTGGCGTTTGGGTTGCGCGTTCGACGACTCGCGGCAACGCAACGAGCAAACCGCGTCGGCGAGATGCTCGAACGGGTGCAACTCTCCTCGAAAGCCGACCAGTACCCCCACCAACTCTCCGGTGGCCAGCAGCAGCGTGTCGCACTTGCCCGAGCGCTCGCGGTGCAGCCGGAGGTGCTGCTGCTCGACGAACCGCTGAGCGCTCTCGACGCCAAGGTACGTGTGGCGCTGCGCGACGAGATCCGGCGAGTCCAGACCGAACTCGGCACGACCACACTGTTCGTCACCCACGATCAGGAGGAGGCGCTCGCGATCAGCGACCGGGTTGGTGTGATGTCCAGCGGGCGGCTCGAACAGGTAGGAACACCCACCGAGATCTACCGCGCACCGGCCAATTCGTTCGTCGCCCGCTTCGTCGGCTCGATGAACGAATTGCCGGCAGTGCGCACCAGCGCCGGCCAGGTCGATGTCGGCGGTGTCGTGATTGAGGTCGGCCCGTCCAGCGGCGGGTCCGGCGGCTCGTCGGGTGCGTCGCTGCGTCTGCTGATCCGCCCGGAGGACGTTTCGCTGGATGTCGTAGACGCCGCCGGCACGCTGTCGGGTTCGGTGGTCAGCCAAGTGTTCGCGGGGGCCGCCACGCTGGTGAAGGTGCGCCTCGACACTCTCGACGTCCTCGTAACAGCAACCGTGCGCGGCAACGAGCCCAGGTGGCTGACGGGCGACCGTGCCGGGGTGCGGCTCGACGGGCGCCAGGCGATCCAGGAACAGGTCGATGATGACGGATTGACCGATCCTGAGGCGGTCCTCCTAGCCTGATACACCGTGGGTACGGAGATCGGTATGCGCGGTGTCGCCTCAATGGTCGTGTGCGACGAGGACACTGCGGTGTCGATGGGATCCGGTGACGTCTACGTGCTTGCCACGCCGCGCCTCATTGCCCTGTGCGAGCAGGCCGCATGTGCCGCGCTGAACGGTCATCTCAAGCCGGGGTGCACCACCGTCGGGATGCGCGTCCAACTCGATCACCTGCATCCCACCGCCGTCGGTTGCACCGTGGCGGCCGAAGCCGTGCTTGACAAGATCGAGGGTCGACGGCTCACGTTCACCGTGTCGGCATCGGACACCAAGGGACTGGTCGCGGCCGGCAAGGTCACTCGTGTGCTGGTCGACGTCGAACAGTTCCTCGACAGGGTCCACTAACCACTGACACAACCCGACCCGGGCATCATTCAGCCAAGATTGGACGAGCGCGGATACACGTCGCTCGGCTCGGTCAGCACGTTGACCAGGTACGGCACGCCGGATGCAAAGGCTCGATCAAGGGCTGGTCCAAGATCATCGGGGGCGGTCACCATTTCCCCAGCGCCCCCGAGTGCCCGCACGAC
>JBDSMK010000196.1:0-11201 GCA_039915905.1 Ilumatobacteraceae bacterium | reverse complement strand
GGTTCTGATCGGTGATGTACACGTGAGGCCCGGTCCACACGTCGTTGCCGATCTCGATGCCGAAATGACCGATGATCGAACTGCCCTTGCCGATCAAGCAGCGGTCGCCGATCCTCACCACCGGGTCCGCGAGACATTGCTGACCCGGCACCATTCCGGCCGAAAGAGTGACCTGCGGACCGAACATCGTGCCGCTGCCGACGTGGATGTAGCGCTCGTTGAAGATCGTGTTGAAGGGGAAGCAGATGATGCTGCGATCGCCGAAGCTCCCAAACCGCTTCCCAGCGGCGCTATTGGGTCCGATCGCACCCACACGGCATGCTGCTGCCCAGGCACGGCGCACCACCGGGCCGGACATCCGGTACGTAATCCCCACCAGGCGGTCGCGCATCGCCGCGCACGCTACCGCTCGCGCCCACCGGCCCAGCAGGGCCAGGTACCGTGCGGACGTGGAAAACGAGACGACGGTCACCGTGGAAACGCCATTCGGCACCATTCGCGGGTTGCAGCGCGGCCCGACGCAGGTGTTCAAAGGCATTCGCTTCGCGACGGCCGAACGGTTCTGCCCGCCACAACCGGTTACCGGTTGGGCCGGCGAATACGACGCTACTGCGTATCGCTCCCAGTGCCCTCAGTCGATCGGGATGATGGAGCAGGCGCTTGGTACCGGCCCGTTGCCGATGGATGAGGACTGCCTGCATCTCAACGTCTTCACACCCGGTTGCGGGCCTGCTACACGACCGGTGCTGGTGTGGATCCACGGCGGCGGCTTCACCAGCGGCACCGGGGCGATGCCGTGGTATGACGGCAGCGCGCTGTGCGCACTCGGCGACGTCGTAGTCGTCACGCTGAACTACCGCCTCGGTGCACTCGGATATGCCGGCCCCGGCAACTTCGGCACCCACGATCAGGTCGCGGCGCTTCGCTGGGTCAACCAGCAGATCGCCGCGTTCGGCGGGGACCCAGGCAACGTGACGATCTTCGGTGAGTCGGCAGGCGGATCTGCGGTTGTCAGTCTGCTTGCAGTACCCGCTGCCACTGGGTTGTTCCAGCGCGGCTTTGCGATGAGCCCGTCGATCAAGCAGCTGCGCAGCCGGGATCGCGCCGAGGCGGCGCTTGCCGACTACCTCCTGGCGGCCAAGGCATCATCGCTGGCCGAACTCGCCCAAGCCGACGTCGGCCGGATTTTGGATGCGCAGGCAGCATTGCTACGCGAAGGTGGTGCCGGGTTCACCGGCTTCTCGCCATGCACCGACGGCGATCTGATCCCCGATCCGATGCTGGAAGCCGCAGCCGCCAACCCAACGCCGCTTGTGCTCGGCACGACCCGCGATGAGATGGCGCTGTTCACTGCATTCGACCCGACGTTGGGTCGGCTCGACGACGGCGAATTGAACGGTATCTTCGACCGTCGATTCGGCGAGGGCGCCGACGCTGCACGCGCGTTGTACGCCACAGCGCGCCCTGGCCACACCTTGCGTCAAATTGTCAGCGCGATGCAGACCGACGAGATGTTCCGAGTGCCGGCCCAGCGGCTCGCCGAGCAACGCGTCACCGCAGGCAGTCCGACGTGGATGTACTGGTTCACCTGGGCCACCCCGGCATTCGGCGGAGTGCTCGGCTCTTGCCATGCAGTGGATATCCCCTTTGCGTTCCACAACCTGGACCGCAAGGGCGTCCCGGAGTTCACCGGAACGAGCGCCCAGCGCACGGCGGTGGCCGACGCCTACAGCGGTGCTGTGCTCGCCTTCGCGCGTACTGGTGACCCCGGATGGCAGCGATACGACACTGTCTCGCGCCCAACCAGACGTTTCGATCTCGCAACCGAAACGATCGAGGACCCCGAGCATGTGCTGCGCGAGTTGTGGATGGCGAGTTAGCATCACGACATTCGTCCGCGGGGCCCAAGCTATTGGGGACCCACCACCTACGAGAACCTCATGACCTCGGCCCACACGAACACCGCACAGTCCGATTCAGCGGGTTCAGACCCGTGCCGCATCGGACCAGCCCATCACCCGGTAGCCAAGGGCTATCTGGTCCATTGCGTCACCGCCAGCGGAGCGATCTGCGGGATGTTCGGGCTGATCGCGGTAGCCGACTACAAGCCAAAGGCAGCGGTGTTGTGGCTAGCCGTGGCGATGGTCCTCGATGGCATCGACGGACCTGTGGCGCGAGCCTGGTCGGTCCGTGAGACCGTCCCTCGTATCGACGGCTACGCGCTCGACCTGATCATCGACTACGTCACCTGCATAGTCATACCAGTGCTTTTCCTGCACCGCTTTGACATGCTCCCGCAGGGCTGGTCCCTGTACATCGGGGCGTTCATGTTGTTCACTTCTGCGCTTTGGATGTCACGCACCGATCAGATGACCGAGGACCACTTCTTCAACGGCTTCCCATGTGAATGGAACATGATCGTGCCCACGCTCTACTTGTTGAACGCAAACAAGTGGTTCGTCACCGGCGCGTGCTTGGTGCTTGCGCTGACCCAGTTGACCAACATCAAGTTTTTGCACCCGATGCAGGTCAAACTGCTGCGGCCGCTCACAGTCGGCGTCACGGTGGTCTGGTTGGCGTCCGTGCTGTTCATGATCGCTGAACGGCCCGCAACCCCGATGTTCGGCACCATCTTGCTGATTGCGTGCCCGTGCTACATCGTCGGCATCGGCGTGTGGCGCACGCTGGCCCCCGAATCGGCGATGCGCTTCACCCGCGCAACCGCAAACACTCCAGCGTGACGGTCCGCTCGCCGGCGCACGGCTGTCTCACCGACGTGCCCGGGGTGCGGCTCGGTCACGCCCACCGGGTCGGTCGCGGCTGGCGCACCGGCTGCACGGTTGTGCTCACCCTCGACGGGGCCACTGCCGGCTGCGATGTTCGTGGCGGCGGGCCAGGCACCCGCGAGACCGACTTGCTCCGTGCCGAGGCGACGATCGACAAGATCCACGCCGTCTGCCTCACCGGAGGAAGCGCCTACGGCCTGGCCGCGGCCGGTGGGGTGATGCAATGGCTGGAGCAGCGCGGCACGGGCTTCAGGGTCGGCCCAGAAGCACACCAGATCGTGCCACTGGTACCCGCTGCGGTGATCTTCGACCTGGGTCGCGGTGGGCAGTTCAGCAATCGACCCGATGCCGCGTTCGGCTATCGCGCGGCGCGTGGTGCGAGGGCCAAGGCAATGCCCATCGGCGCGGTCGGCGCCGGTACCGGTGCGGTGGCCGGCGGACTGCAGGGCGGGGTCGGAACCGCCAGCCGAACACTGCCCGACGGCACGGTGGTGGCAGCACTCGCTGTTGTCAACTCGGCCGGCAAGGTGATCGACCCGGCCGAGGGCCTGCCGTGGATGCCCGCGCACATCGGGTTGCGTCGACCGAACGCGGCCGATCGCGCCGCGTTGAACAGCTACCTCGAGTCGATGCCGGCTCCGACAGTGGCGTCATCGAGCCCTCAGCCCCCGCTGTCGCCGCTACCTCCGTTGAACACCACCATCGGGGTCGTGGCCACCTCGGCCAGGCTGACCAAGGCAGAGTGCAACAAGTTTGCTGCAGTGGCCCACGACGGGCTTGCCCGGGCCGTGCGCCCGGTGCACTCGATGTTCGATGGCGACACCATTTTCGGTCTCGCTACCGGGGTCAGCGAACTCACGCTGCCCGAGTTGCCGGGGTTCCTCGCCGACCGACGGCGAGCCGTTGCGCTCAACGCAGTACTGGAGGCAGGAGCCGAGTGCTTCGCGATGGCCTGCTCCTCGGCGATCGTCGACGCGAGCAGCAACGGTGGGGCGCTGTCGTATCGCGACCTGTGCCCTAGCGCCTTTAACGGATGACCGGTCAGCCCGGTACTGCTTTGGGCAGGCTCGTCGGCGGGCGAGTCGAGTAGATCCAGTCGTGGAAGAAACCGGTGAGGTCCTTACCGGAGGTCTTTTCGGCAAGCGCGATGAAGTTCCCAGTGGTGCGTGAGGTGCCGTTGAAGTCACTGACCCATGAGCGCAGCAGCGTAAAGAACGCGTCGTCGCCGATGGTCAGCCTCAGTGCTTGAACTGCAACGGCGCCACCTTCATAGACGCTGAACCCGAACATCTCGGCCACCGAAGGATCGGCGGTGATACCCGGAGGCCGCGATGCCAGCGACTGGCGCGCTACCACATCGAGTGGTTGGACACCGAGGTGGTCGAGCCACAACCATTGTCCATAGGTGGCCAGTGACTCGTTGAGCCACACATCACTCCACCGCGCCGGACTCACCGCATCGCCGAACCACTGGTGCGCCAACTCATGGGCCAGCACCGCCTCCTCGCTGTTGCTCACGTTGCCGTCGAGATCGGTGCGACTGAACAACGACCGACCCTGGGTCTCCATCGCCAGCCCTGGCGCGCTATCGGTGATGGCAAGCCCGTATCGATCCAACGGGTACGGGCCGAACACGCCTTCGAAGAACGCGATCTGGGCGCTCATCCCGTCGAGGTAGGGCTGCATGGCAGTGCGATCCTGGCGCAGCACCGCACTGATAAGCGGTAGGCCGTGCGGCCCGGTCGCATCGACGATTTCGTAATCACCGGTGAGCAACTGGATCAAGTAGGTGGCCATCGGACGGTTCTCGGACCACACCCACGTGTCGCCCGCGGTGGTACTGGTGTGGCTGTCGAGCCCACCATTCGCCACTGCGGTGACGCCCGCAGCGACGTGAATGGTGAACCGGAACGTGGCTTTATCGCTCGGATGGTCGTTGCTCGGCAACCAGGCACGGGCGCCGTCTGGTTCGTTGAGCACGTATGAGCCACCAGGCGTCGTGAACCACCCCGTGGGCAGACCCGAGTCGTGGGTCTGCGAGTTCGCCTTCTGGTGATACCTCACCGTCACCCGACTGGTGCTGCCGGCCGCCGCAGGGCTGGACGGGGTGATCCTCAGTTCCTGCGGGTCCTTGACGAACTGCGCAGGGTGATCGTCGACGGTAACGGAGTCGATCTCCTGACTCACGGAATCGAGAGTGAACTCCCGGCGCGTCTCGGTGAAGCGGATGTCCATCCCGACCACAGCGGTGAGCGTGTCAGCGGCGTGGTCAAACGTCAGTTCGATGTCGTAATGCTGCACGTCGATACCGGGATTGCCGAGCGCCGGGAACAGCGGGTCGCCGATGCCGTCGGGGTCGGTGGACGGTGATGCCGTGCTCGGCGTGGTGACAGCAGTCGGAGCATCATCCGGGTGAGCCGAATTCGTGGTGATAGACGTGTCCGGTGCGACCGTTTCCGGCGCAGGCGTCGTAACCGGAGGGCTGCCGACCGTCGAAGCGACCGTCGAAGCGACCGTCAAACCGACTGGGGGCGCGGTGAGATCCACAACGCGCGAACCCCCGCCCGCCGACGAGCAGCCGATGAGCAGCGCGACGCATCCGAGCAACAGCCACGACCGCTTCACCAGGTTGTTCACCAGGTTGTTCACCAGGTTGTTCATCAGGCCACTCCACACACGGCGGACACCGTAGTAACCCGGCAGGCGTTGCCGCCGTCAGCGGTGAAGTCCGTGATCATGCACTGCGGCACGCATCCGAATGGTGTGCACAGAGTCGCCCGACAGCACCGCGCTACGTCCGAACAGCCGGCCATGCTGCCAGTTGGAAAGGCCGAGCTCTGGTTGATCGAGGGCAAACTGACCGTCGACCCAGCGGGTGAAGCCGTTACCGACGAACGGAGCGTCGACCGCGTTGTAGAACCGTTCGTGTGCCCTGGCGTCGGAACTGAGCAGCGAGACGGCGAGTCGTGGACTGAACCGGTTGAACAGCTCGATCGCCTGGTCGAGGTGCTCGACGACCACAAGCGACACCTCCGGCACCTTGTCCCACTCCCACTCCACCGACAGCCGATCGTCGTCGGCGGACAACTCGTGGATGATCGCTGCAGCTCCGCGAGCACCGCTACCGGCTGCACGGTCGGCGGCGGCGCGGAAGATTTCGATGAGACCATCGGCGCGCAGCGCTCCGGCTCCACCACCGTTGCCTGCATTCCCAGGTTCTGCAACAACGCAGCAGACGTTCAGCGTGTTGCAAACCTTGCGGTCCATCGAGTTCTCAACTGCCGCTGCGAACTCCGCCGGGTCGGCAGTCGAGTCCACCACCAGCCAGGCACCTCCGGTGCCGTGGAGGCTCACCGGGACACCGTGCTGGCGGGCCACTGCACCGAGTTGCTCGACTGCTGAGCCCGACCCCCGAGCCACAGCCAACGACAGCCGAGCGTCGGCGAACAACGCCCAACCTGCCGCCCGCTGCGGTGATCCGATCAGCTGCACGCAACCCGCTGGAAGCCCGGCTTCGGCAAGCGCCGGTGCGACCGCGCCAATCATGATCGCCTGGGCCGTGCGCAGTGCATCGCTGCCGATCCGAAACACAACGGTGTTGCCGGTGCGCAACACCCCTGTCGCGTCTGCAAACACGTTCGGGCGGCCTTCGAACACGAAACCGACGACGCCGAGCGGACTACGCCACGATGACACGCTCCACCCCGGATGATCGATGACATCGAGTTGTTGTGAGCGACGAGTGGTGGAGTCACGCCAGATTTGCAGACCGGAGATCATCCCCGAACGCATCGCCGGGCTCAGCTCCAGACGGCCGGTCGCCCGACCGCGAGCGGCGGCATCTGATACATCGATCTCGTTGGCCGCGGCAATCGCTGCGAACAACGAATCATCGCCCAAGCGGGTGGCGAAGCAGTCGAAGAACGCCGTGATCTGTTCGTCGCTAACTCCGCCGAGCGCAGCGAAGGCATCAACGGCGGCCGTGACCGCGGTGTCCACCAGGTGGTGTTCGGCGGCAGGTACGTGCAGCAGGTCGCCCGTCGAGTGCACCACCACCAGCCGATCCCCGGCGGCGAATTCGGCGGCCAACGCTTCCGGCACCCGGGCGATGCGATCACCGCCGTAGACGATCGGCTGTCCCGCCTCTAGATGGGTCAACGCTTCGTTCATCGCGGCCACCGTACCGGCCGCGCCTGGGCTCGTTGCTGCCGGCAATCTGCGCGGTTGCACGACATGAACGGCATCGTCGGCACGGCGTAGGGTCCCTCCCGTGACCGATTCCCCGGACCCGAGCAAAGCTGACCGCCTTTACTTCCGCCAACTGCTGTCGGGTCGCGATTTCGCGCTCGGCGATCCGCTGGCTCAGCAGATGGTCAACTTCGTGTACGCCATCGGCGATCGGGCGACCGGCGAGTGCCTCCTGGTGGACCCTGCATACGCGGTGGATGACCTCGTCAACGCCATCGAAGGTGACGGAATGAGACTGACCGGCGTGCTGGCCACGCACTACCACCCAGATCACATCGGTGGGTCGATGATGGGTCATAACATCGAAGGCATCACCACCCTGCTCGGGCGCACCGACTGCCCCGTCCACGTGCAGCGCACCGAAGCCCCGTGGGTCACCCGCACAACCGGGGTCGGCCAGGATCAGTTGGTGCTCCACGACGGCGGCGATGTGGTGCTCGTCGGCGATGTGCACATCACATTGGTACATACTCCGGGGCACACGCCGGGCAGCCAGTGCTTCCACGTCGACGATCGGTTGGTCAGCGGCGACACGCTCTTCCTGGAAGGATGCGGGCGAACCGACCTGCCTGGAAGTGACCCGGCAGAGATGTACGAGAGCTTGCGCAGGTTGGTGACCATGCCGCCGGAAACGGTGGTGTTCCCGGGCCACCGCTACTCGGAGCCGCCCAGTGCCACGATGGACGTCATCCAGCAGACGAACTACGTACTCAAGCCGATCACCAAGGACGCTTGGTTGGAGTGGTTCGGCCGCTGAGCCCGCGGCCTCAAACTGTCAGGACTGGATCCCGAGGCGTTCGAACTGATCGAGTGGCGCTTCGAGCTCTCCCAGGGCGACGCGCAGCATCTCGATCATCTGTGCCTCGAGCGGCTCGCCTATGCGGTTTTCTGCCTCCTCCGGATCCACGCCGAGGTCGTAGAGATGATGCTGGCCACCATTGCCGCGCCCGACCCAGAACGGCAGCGCATCACCCGGTTCGTAGGGCTGGCGGATGACGGGGATGTCGCTACCGGGCATGTGGTCCAGCACCGCGCGGGAGTCGGGCGGCGGCAACTCCACCAGGCCCCGGGCATGGACCGGCATCGTCGACCAACGGTTGCTCCACATGCTCAACGGGAAGTTTGCCCCGGCCGGCGCTCTGGCGTACTTGTGCCGTCCGTCGGTGATCTGCACCCAGTTGCCGTAAACGCCGCCGATCGCCCATTCACGCACAGCGCTTGCGGACTTGTCGATCAGTGGCACCAACGAGCGTCCGTGTGTGCGATGGTCCGGCGCCACGCCGAACACGTCGGCCAGCGTGGCGTAGAGGTCCACGGACGTGGTCAGCGCGTCGCACACTCCCCCACCGGCGACGCCCGGCCAGTGGATCAGCAACGGGATGTGCCCCATCGGTTCGTATTGCGGTACTAGCGGCTTGCCCCAGATGTCGGCACCACCGCGTTGCTCACCTAGGTAGTGACCATGGTCGGTGCACACGATCAGAGCTGTGCTGTCCCACAGCGAGTGCGCGTCGAACTGCTCGAGGATCCGGCCGAACCATTCGTCGATCATCGACAGCTTCGACCCGTAATTGGCCCGGATGTGCGTGGCCTCCGCCCGGTCGAGGTGACCTCCAGACATCCCACCGACAACGTAAGGCGGCCAGATGATGTCGTCGCCGGTCCACGGCTGGTCTTCGTAGCGACCCCGCCACGGCGCCGGTGTGTCGAACGGTTCGTGCGGATCGAACTCGTCGACGAACAGCATCCACCGTCGGCCGCCGGGGTCGTCGCGATTGTGTCGTACGGCGGTATCCAGCCACTTCGCCGCACCACTCATCGTGCGTGGGCCTGGATAATCGACCTCATCGCGGAAGTAGGTGCGCGACCGGTCGTAGCCGCGAGTGAGGCTCACTGCGTCACCGAGGTGGCGTTTGAGGAACCAGTCGGCTCCTCGCGCCGGTGGCGCCGGAACTCCGATCCACGACGGATCGAGCCACGTCTTCCATGGATCGCCCTCGTGGCCGCGGACGTAGTCCCACGTGCCGAAGTCCGTGTGGTAGTTCTCGCCGCCGGTCTCGAAGAGGTGGGGATGGTCGGTGACCAGCATCGTGGTGACGTCGCGATCGCGCAGATCAGCGGTGAGCGGCCGCTCCCACAACTCGATCGAGCCCCACGGCCTCCACAAGAAGTCCAGTGCGCCGCACAGGATGTCGTGACGCGCCGGCATGCACGGCAGCGAGCCAGTCACGTGGCTGGTGAAGCGGGTGGCGCGGCCGGATGCGAAGCGGTCCAGGTTGGGTGTGGCGAACTCCTCGCCGCCGTAGCTTCCGAGCATGTGTCGATTCAGCGAATCGAGCATCACGACCACAGCGTTGTCCGGCATGCGACCCATCCGGCAAGCCTGACACGTCGCCGGCGTTGCTAGCGCAGAGCGGCGGCGATGGCACTCGAGCCGGCGAGCACCAGTAGTACGAGCACCATCCATCGAAAGCGGCTGCCGTGCACGTGCCGGCGCATAGGGAATCCGAGCACCTGGCCCAAAGCCAATGCCGGGGCGGCCACCGCGGCGCCCAGCAAGCCAGGCCCGTTGACCTTGCCCGTACCGATGAACAACGCCAGCGCGAGCACGTTGCTGAGTGCGAACACCGCCGACAGCGTCGCCCGGAACTGGGCCGGCGGCAGGCGCCGGGCCTGGAGCACAAACACCAGCGGTGGCCCGTTGGTGGACAACGACGTGTTCAGCACACCCGATAGGAACCCTGCGATGATGTCCACCCGGCGCCCGGCACCGAGTTGGAAGTTGCAAGCCAACAGCACCACCGCGATCAGTACTGCCGAGCCGAGCATGATCCGCAACGGGTTGTCGCCGACGGTGGACAGCACCACCACCCCCAATGGCATGCCGAGGTAGGCCGGCACGATCAATCGACGGACCAGTTCGACGTCTGCGTCGCGGCGCATCGACCATGCCTGCCAGGTGGTGATCATGATGCTGACCAGCGTGCTGACGACCACGGCCCGTGTCGGCGAGATGGCCAGGGTCATCAAAGGCATCGATAACAGGCCGGATCCGAATCCAGCAATGGCCTGCACAAAAGAGGCGAAGAACACTGCGCCGGCGACCACGGCTAGCTGGTCGATGGTCACGGGCGATGAGTCTGCCAGAGCAAGTTCACCGCGCGATGAAGTAGGTCGACGCGGCGACATCGACGTCGACAAGCACCCAGCCGCGGGAGATCCATGGCTCCAGTTCGGCGCGCAGGTGCAGACGTGCCGCATGGGCGACTTGGTCGGCGGCGGCGATCTGTTGCGGCGATATGCGCGGCGCCAGCACGGTTCGCCGCTGCGAACCAGGCGGAGGGTCGCCGTTCAGTTGCCAGCGAACAACGACCCTGTCGCTCGGCAACGAACCGTTGATGCCGCCCAACGTGCCGTAGTAGTCGACGTGGTAACGCTCGCCGAACGCACCGAGGACACGCAGGTTGAGGTGCGCGTTGGCAAGCTGCAGAGGGTCGAACGTCCAGCGCATCGCGGTGAGACCGCGCTCCAGGCACCATCTCCGCTGGCGCATCTTCAGCTCCACGCCGATGCCGCGTCCACGATGCGAGGAGGCGACGGCCAGGTAGTGGGAGTGCAGCACCCGCGGGTCGCTGGTCGGGAATCCGTACACCGACCCGATCAATTCGGCACCGTCGAACGCGCCGATCGCCACTCCGCCTTCGGCGATCGTGGCGACGAGCATGTTCACCGAGACGACCTCCTGCTCGCCTCCCCACACCTGCTGCTCGAATCGCGGCAGCACAGCCAACTCGACGGCGGTGCGCAACTCGCGGAACTCGACCATCACCGCCTCAAAGTTGCCGCACCGTCAACGGCGCAGCACCTCTACCGACTCGGTGACGCCAGCGAGCATCGCGCGGTCGAGGGTGACGCCGATGCCTGCGCCCGGCGGGACGGCCATCATGCCGTCGACCGCTTCCAACGGCTGCTCGACGATGTCGCGGGCGTAGGTGCGACTAGCCGAAGCAGTATCACCGGGGAGGGTGAACCCGGGCATCGTGGCGAGGTGGATGTTGTGCGCTCGACCGATGCCGGTTTCCAACATCCCGCCGCACCACATCGGCACATCACGTCGAACGCAGAGGTCGTGGATACGTTGCACGGCCGCCAGCCCACCGACCCGAC
>JBDSMK010000151.1:0-3725 GCA_039915905.1 Ilumatobacteraceae bacterium | reverse complement strand
GGTTCTGCGACGCGCGCTTAGCTGAGCGCCGGCATGTTGGCGCCGATCAGCGAAGGGACGGCAGGTTTGAACGGCAGCTTCAACAGCTTGCGCGCCTGGGCGTTGGCTGCATCCCAGGCGGCTCCGAAATCGGCCTCACCCTTCAGCACCGCACGTCGGGCAAGCAATGAGGTGATGGCTTCGAGCCGGTCGGAAGGCTTGATCCCCTTGGTCAGCGACAATGGGTTGGCGAGCGAGGCAATCACCGTCTTCAGGCCGGACTGGGCACCGGCACGGGCAGCAGCGGTCAGCGCTGCGTGATTGGCGAGAATGATGGCTTTGAGCTCGTCGCGGACATCGTTCTTGTCGTTGGTTCTCTTCGCCGCGGCGCCCATCGACATGAATGGGGCAATTATCCCCTGCCTGTTCGAGGCCTGGTCTCCCTGATCATCGAGACCGGTGAAGTTGGTGGCGACGCGCGCAGCGAACCCGTCGATGTCGGTGACCAACATTTCGACAAACTTCATTCGCGTCCAAGCGTCGAAGTTTGCTCTCGCATTTTCGATGCCGATCGTGGTCATCTTCGAGGTAAGTGAGCCGGCAGGGTCACTCGACGTGTTGTCGACGAAGCTGAACTTCTTCGACTTCGGATCGAACAGGAAGTTCTGGGCATTGAAGAAGACGAGGACACGGTCGCCCATGCCCATCGCGGCGTCGGCCGCCATCGCTTTGGCCATCGCCTTGATCGGCGCCGTCTTGGTCACAAGCTTCTTGATCTCGTTGACCTGGGTGTCGTCACGTTGGAACGTTGTCACGTCCTTGCCGTCGTCACCCTTGGTCTTCGTAGAGGTCACTGCGCCCTTGAGTGCAGAATCAAGCGTCTCACCGGTCATCGACTCGGCGATGAGGGTCGGGTTGCCGCTCAGGCCCGTAACGAAGTTGCGCGGGTCGGGCGAAACCATCACCGCTGGATTCAACGACTTGGCCTTCAACTCGGCGACGTCCGACGCAGAAGCGATACGTGACTTGGGGGCCTTGACCTTGTAGTTGCCGGACTTGAACTTGCCACCACGCATCAGCTTGTCGGCAGCGACCACCTCGGCGGCGTTGGCCTGGTCGGATTTGACGATGACCGACTTCCCCCCGTCGGACACCTCGGCGACGAGACCGCTCGCGCCGCCGGTGAAGACGTTGATCGAGGTCACGTTTTTGATTGGCTTGTTGTATGCCAGCCGTTGGACCACTGCCCGCTGGGCGCCCCCGGTCTGCTGCATGGTGTGCGTAAGTTCGTGGGCCAGCAGGTGCTGGCCTTCACTTGAAGCCGCTGATGGCGAGCCGGCACCGAGATAGATGTCGCTGCCGATCGTGAAGGCCCTGGCACCGAGACGGGTGTTGAGGTCGGCAGACTCGCCGCCGGAGTGGATGCGCACGCCGCCGAAGTCGGCCCCTCCGAATGCCCCTTCCATCGACCGTCGCAGCGGTGTCGCCATCGCCGACCCTCCACCGCGCGTCCGCTTCAGCCTCGACTCGACATGTTCGTCGACTTCGCCTCCGTCGCGCCCGATCGGAGCGGCGCTCATCCGCTGGATCCTGGTGGTGCTCACCGAGCCCGCGGTGTCTCCACCACTGGCGTCGTCGCCGGAAGCGCCGTTGCTATCGAGGTTGGCCACGACTCGGGCGGCGACGGCGTCAGCCTCACGTTCGTAGCGATCATCAGCGGCACCTACTCGTGTACGGCGAACCTGCGGCTTGGGAGCGTGATCGTTGGATACGACAGCAGGCCGCTTAGCCGCTATCCGCGCAGAATGTGTTGACATTTCGACTGTCCTTCCGGCGCCGCCAGCGACGTCTTCATCCATTGTACAAAATGACGGGCAGCTGCTCAACCGACTCCTGAGACGCTGGCGTCTGTGTTGCTGTCGGGCGGAGCGCCGTCTGTTCCGACGACGGTTGAGCCGGGATTGCTCGAGCCAGTCTCGTCTTGTTGCACCGTGGTCGTCGTCGCGGCGTGCGGAGCGGCCGTACAGGTAGCCCGGACAACCTGCTGGCGGTCGTAGCTGAAGGTGGTGGTGCTGCGCGCTCCGTATCGCCGCACGAAATCGGTGAGCGAGGCGGGGTCGTCGCTGCAGTTGAGGTCGACCAGCGAGGCCCGGTTGACTATCCAACCGTTGGCCAGCAGCACCTGGTTGGACTTGAGCAGACCGACGATGCCCGGCAACGTGACAGTGGAACCCGGTGTCGACGGGATCACCGAGAACCACAGCACGGCGTTGCCGAGCAGATCGACGGCCACCACGCATTGTCCGATTTCGGCCAGCTTGGTGCAGGAGATCTCCCCCGGTGTGCCAGGTGCGATGACCATCGTGCGCGAGCCGTCGATTATCAGTTGCAGCTGACCGGTGGTCACGCCGTCTTTGAGTGCGAAACCCGCCTCGCCGCTGAAGGCGAACACAAACGCCACGAGATCGATGCGGTGCTGTGCCGGTGCGACCGGCGCGCCGAGTTCGGCTATCGACGCGGCCCCGTCGCTGCGCGTCACCAGCAACGCCAGACCGGTGAGTGCACCAAGTGCCACCAGTGTCATCCAGAAGCGGATGGTCAGGAACTGGCGCATCTGCGGAGAATAGGGCGGCCTCAGCCGGCGAGGGTCGCGACTACGGCCGCTGCGGCCCGCGCAGTGGCCTCGCCGACCGCCTCGATCACGTCATCGGTGTGGGCCAGCCCGACGAAGATCGCCTCATAAGCCCCTGGGGCGAGAGCCACACCCTCGTCGAGCATCGCATGGAAGAACAGCCGAAAGGCCCGCTCGTCGGTGGTCTTGGCCTGCGCGAAGTCGACCGGCTCTGGGCCACGTCCGAAGTACATCCCGACGAGTGAGCCGACTACCGGGAAGGAGGCGTCGAGACCGGCAGAGATGCACCCGTCACGCATCACTGCCGCCAGGTGACGTGCCCTGGCAAGCAATTCGATGTACACGTCGGGTGTCAGCGCAGCGAGAGCCGCGGCTCCGGCCGCAGTAGCCAACGGGTTGCCTGACAGAGTGCCGGAGTGGAACACAGGGCCGATCGGCGACAGCGTCTCCATGATCTCGCGACGACCGCCGAGTGCTCCGATCGGCAGCCCGCCACCAATCACTTTGCCGTAGGTGGTCAGGTCCGCACGCACGTCGTACTTCGTCTGAGCCCCGCCGCGGTCGAGACGGAAGCCGGTGATCACCTCGTCGAACACCAGCAGTGCTCCGACTCTGTCACACTCGGCGCGGAGCCCCTCGAGGAAGCCGGGCCGGGGCGCGACTACGCCCATGTTGGCGGCTACCGGCTCCAGAATCACGGCCGCTACCTGCTCGTCGAGTACGGGTACGACGTTGTACGGCACGACCGTGGTGTTGGCTACCGCGCCCAGCGGCACTCCGGCAGTGCCTGGCAGTCCGAGTGTGGCCACGCCGCTTCCCCCGGCTGCCAGTAGCGCATCGGTTGCCCCGTGGAAGTTGCCGTGGAAGATCACAAGGCCGTCGCGTCCTGTGTAGCCGCGCGCGAGGCGCGCCGCAGTGCTGGTGGCCTCCGTGCCGGAGTTCATCAACCGCACCATCTCGACACTCGGCACCCGCTCCACCATCGCTTCTGCCAGCAGCATCTCGCCCACCGTCGGCGCGCCGTAGGAGGTTCCTCCAGCGGCGGCAGCGGCTATTGCGGCGGTGATCGCAGGGTAAGCGTGACCGAGGATGATCGCGCCGTAGCTCTGCACCA
>JBDSMK010000123.1:0-3207 GCA_039915905.1 Ilumatobacteraceae bacterium | reverse complement strand
GCCGGTCTCGATACCTGTCTCGCCGTTGGTGATGCCGGTCTCGGCGTCGGTCTCGATGCCGGTCTCGATGCCGGTCTCGGTTGTCTGACCGAGGTAGGCCTCGATCACCCGCGGATCGGTCTTCACCTGTTCGGGCGTGCCCTCGGCGATCTTCTGACCGAACTCGATGACGTAGATGTAGTCGCACACGTTGAGCACCAGGCCCATGTCATGGTCGACCAGGAAGATCGTGATCCCCGCATCGACGATGTCGCGCAACCGCGCCCCCAGCTCCTGGCTCTCGTCGGTATCCAGCCCGGCAGCCGGTTCGTCCATGCACACCAACAACGGCCGTGCAGCCAGCGCTCGAGCGGCACTGACCAGTTTGCGCTGCCCCTGGCTGATCTCATTGGGCATCCGTGTGGCTAGGTCGCGGATTCCGAGCACATCGAGAGCGAAATCGACGTGCGTGCCGTCGAGAGACCGGCGCGGAGCGACGAGATCGAGGAAGAACCCACCGACAGTCTGCTTCTCGGCGGCTACTTGAAGGTTCTCGCGGATGTTCAGGTCGTCGAACAACTCCAGAGACTGCCAGGTACGGCCGAGGCCGAGCTTGGCCCGACGATGCGCGACCGTGTCACCGATGGATCGACCGTTGAACTCGATCCGACCGGTGGTCGGCACGAAACCAGTGATCCCGTCGATGAACGTGGTCTTGCCCGCGCCATTAGGGCCGATCAGGCCCACCAGCTGACCTTGCTCCACGGTGAAGTCGACCTCGTTGACGGCCTTCAATCCGCCGAACGTGACCGACATTGCAGTGGTCTGCAGCAGCGCCATCTCAACTACCTCCCGGCGAACTTGGCGCCGCATCTACGAATACGCCGACGGACGGATTGCCGTCGGGCGGTGGTCCGGCAACGGCCGGTCCCGCCGCTGACCCGGGCCTGCCGGGTGGTTCGCCGCTGCGCATGCGCCTCAGCCTCTCCCAGGTCAGTCGCAACCCGCCGGCCACACCTTCCGGATTCACGATCGCGGTGATGATCAGGCCCAGTCCGCCAAGGATCAAGGTGAACTGCGGGTCTACGCCGAGCACGTTTTGGAGGAAGGTGAACGTCAAACCGCCAGCCACCAGGAACCCGGCGGAGATGGCGCCGAAGACGCTCGTGATACCGCCGAGGTAGGCGAACGCGAGGAAGGCCAGTGATTTGGTGTAGTCGAACTTGTCTGGTGTCGCGTTGCCCGACTTGTAAGCGATGACGGCGCCACCGACGCCGGCGATGAACGCCGAGACTGCGAACGCCAAGATCTTGGTGCCGGAGACGTTTACACCGGCGGCCGCCGCGGCTCGCTCGTTGGAGCGGGTGGCCAGCATTCGCCGCCCGGTCGCCGAGCGCCGCAAGTTGGCCACCGCATAGCACAAGATGACGGCGACCACGAGGCAGAAGATGGCAGTCATCGGGTTGGGCTGCTTGCCATCGCCCGCCACAACGCCGAGGATACGGTACTGCACGTCGCGCGGCTCGACGATTGTCATCGGGGCCTTCACCACTGCACCCTTCACCGAGTTGTAGACCGAACCGTTGTTGAACACCGCCTTGTCCACTGCGATGGCGAACGCGAGCGTGACGATCGCCAGGTTCACGCCGCGTACCCGAAGTGCTGGAATGGCAACGATGACCCCGACAAGCGTGGCTACCAGCGCGGCGGTGAGGATCGGCACCGGGAACGGTCCGGCCGGGATGGTGAACAACTTCACGCCGGTGCCGGGCAACGGCACCCGGATGTGACCCTCGGAGGTGAGCTTGGAGACGAGGAACGCGGAGATGCCGGCAAACGACATCTGGGCCAGCGAGATCTGACCGACGAAGCCGGTGAGCACCACGATCGACAGGCAGATGATCACGCCGATGAGGGTGTTCGACAACGCCAGCCGAAACGGAGGGGTGAGGTAGAACAATCCGAGAATCGCAGTGGCGACAGCAAGCGCCGGGCCGCCGTACCAGATCGCCCACTTCGGCGGTGTGGGCGAAAACGGCAATCGTCCGGCACTTATCGCCCCACGTGTCGGCAGGCTCTTGCCGCGCAGGTACAGCACGATCACGATGACGACGAACGGCAGGATGCGGTCGACGCCGGGTAGCGGGTTCTGGCCAGACTTCGGGAACCAGTGGTGGGTGAATCCGAGGTAGCCGACCAGGCCGTACTGCATCCCGAGAACGAACGACGCGAACGTGGTCCAGCCAAAAGAACTGAAGCTGCCGACCAGAGCGGCGGTGAGCGCCGGGATGATCAATGCCGGCAACACCTGCGGGTCGACGCTCTTCTGGATGCTTGCGGCGAAGATGCCGAGCAGCCCGGTGATGACGGTGGAGATCACCCAGTTGGCACCGGCCAGGAACTCCGGGGAGAAGCCGAGCAGCACCGCGCCCTTCTCGTTCTCCGATGCGGCGCGGGTGGCCAGGCCGAAGCGGGTGAGCTGGAACACGACGTAGAGCAAGACCGCGAACACCACCACGAGCACCGCGATGACGAGTTGATCCTTGCCCATCTGAATGCTGAACGGCAGGCTCAGCGGCTTCTTCGAGGTGAACGTGGACGGCAACGGCCTTACGGTGTAGGGCTGCACCGTGAATCGCCGGATGACCACGGCCGGGAGATACAGGAACAGCCCGATCGACGCCACCACCTTGGCCAGCGGCGGTGCATTGCGCAACGGTCGGAAGATGAGGAAGTGCAGGATCAGGCCGAGCAACACGGCGAACACCAGCGACACCAGCACCGCCGGGTAGAAGCCGAGGCCACCGTGACTCAACGACACGCTCGTCGGCCAGTGCGGCAACCTGAACGTCGAATTCTTGTCGAGCTTGTGGACGACGCCCTCTACCAGGGCAAGCGGGTTGGGCAGCGGTGGCAGGAACAGGTCACCGTCACGGCGCAGCACCGCGTAGACGTAGGCGATGTACATCGCGATGGTGCTGTTGGCGAAGTTGACCACGCCCGACCCGCGATAGGTGAGCACCACACCGATGGCGATTGCGCCGATCAACGCGCCCTGGGCAAGGCCGGGACCAGTGAGGAACCTCGTGCGAGTGTTCGGATCGATCAGCGCCCATGCGACCAGCACGACGGCACCGACGACGACCAGCCACCGGGAATACTTTGTGATCGATGCTTTGATGACGTTGCCCCCCAATGCCGGACTTTCCGAATCAGACAGTACGTGAG
>JBDSMK010000102.1:0-2751 GCA_039915905.1 Ilumatobacteraceae bacterium | reverse complement strand
CCTTGGCGACCTGGGCCCGGCCACCGACGGGCGAGGCGATCGATCCGCTGTTGGTCACTCTCATCGTGTTGCCGTTCACCATGATGCGGTCCACCATGATGCGGTCCACCATGTTCCCGTCCATCATGTTGCCGTCCGCCATGTTGCCGGCGCCCGCTGCGCTCGCCGAGGTAACGGAGGGCCGCCGGGCAGGCTGCGGGCGGCTGAGCGTCACCGGGCGACCCTCCAGGAGGAACCCGGCGACCTTGAAAGTGAAGTTGCGACGATTGCCTGAGCGATCGCGCAGCGTTACCGCCTGCGCGTTGCAGCCGACGACGTCGCCGCAGAACCCAGAGGCGCGGTCCTCCACCACTAGGCCAACGGTGGCAGGCACGACCGCTGCCGCAGGACGACGGCGTTGGGCGTCGAAGTCATCGAGGATGTCGCGCTCGTAGTTCACTGGTCCCCCAGGATGCCGCATCGATCAGCCGACACGACGCCCGAACCACCCGTTACGCCCAAGAACCTGGAGGATCTGTACGCCGTCGAATCGACGATAGGGGGCGCGCAGTGACGGTTCCACGGTGGGCATCGCGAACGCAGTCGGGATGTAAGGCACTCCCCACACGTGCACCCGCCGGGCTGGGCCGCTCAGCTGCAGAACGCCCTCGGTGAGCTCCACCTCGGCATCGAACTCGCCCACTTGCTCATATCCATGGGCGATCACCACCGGGTCGGCGGAGGCGTGCCACTCGATATCGAAGGTCACCGGCACCAGTGTCCCGTAGGGCCGTGTCCAGACGTCAGCTGGTTCGTCGATCAGTACTCCGTAAGTCTCGTTGACAAGGCTCCACTGCCGCATCGGCGCATCACAGATGTGATCGGCCCACAGCTGTGGCGGCTTGATCTCCAGCCCACCACGTAAACCCTCGCCGTCGATCTCCTCGATGTACAGGTACGGCGAGTCACGGCGCACGAGTCCGGCCCGATAGTCGAACCGCTGACCTCGCAGTTCAAGACCGACGAAGATGCCTGCCGACGAGTCGTCGGTAGCACCCCACCACCACCAGGCCTCCACTGCCACGTCGGGGTGGCGGTTCTCGTCGTGGTCCAAGATCGCCTGCACCGCGTCAAGGTAGCGGTGCGTCTGCCCGCCTGAGAGAATATGCCTGGTGTACCGATACCTCAGTCTCGAATGGATCGACGCCCTGACTCGGCAGGTCGAGGCCAGCCCAGTGCTGGCCACCCTTGCCGGCCAGCACTCCGTTGGCGTCACCCAGGTGGTCACCGATGGCCCGGAAGGTGACGTGCTCTACCACCTCCAACTCGGCGAAGGCACGGCCCGGTTCGCGGCGGGGCCTGCCGAGCCGGAGGATGTGCGGATGACCCAGGACTGGACAACGGCGGTGGCCGTGGCTACCGGAGAGTTGAACCCGCAGGAGGCATTCATCCGCGGCCGGATCCGCCTCGTCGGCAACCAGCAGGCGCTGATCGAGGCGCAACCGGTGTTCGGCGCTCTCGACGAGGTGTTCTCCACCGTTCGCGAACAGACCGACTACCGGTAGCGCAAGTGCCGGAGCTGCCCGAGGTACAGGCCCACGCAGAACGACTCACCGAGCAGTTCGCAGGTGTGACGTTGCAGCGCTTCGCGCCGTTCAACTTCACCGTGCTGAAGACGGCCACGCCGAAGCCCGACGAGGCGTTCGGACACGAATTGGAAAGTGTAGGGCGTCGCGGCAAGTACCTTCTGCTGCGCTTCGAACCGGTCACGTTCGTGGTGCACCTGATGCAGGGCGGTCGATTGCTGGTCGACGACAAGCAGTCCGTCAAGCCGCGCAACGGCCAAGCCAGGTTCGTGTTCGTCGCACCTGCGCCGGCGCTGCTGCTCACCGAGGCCGGTACCGAACGGCGCGCCGGGGTGTGGTGCGTTCCGTCGTCGGGCAATGGCAGTCCGGATGTCGACGGGCCGCCACTGCATCGTCTGGGACCTGAAGCGCTGGACGTCACCGTGGATCAACTGGCCGCATTGTTCGCTGCGCACAACATGCGCATCCACGGGTTTCTACGCGACCAGCAGATGATCGCCGGGCTCGGCCGGATGCTGGCCAACGAGATCTGCCACCGCGCCCGGATCTCACCGTTCGCGATGACCGGCAAGCTCGGACCGTCCGGCGCTGCAGCCGTGTGGTCGGCCATTCACGCCGCTGTCGACGACGGCCTCGCCTATGAGCGAACGCGCGACACGATGAGCTCCTCGAAGGACCGCCCCGGACGAGTCCATGGCCGCGTCGGCGAGACCTGCCCCGTGTGCACCGACACGATCCGAGCGGTTACCTACAGCGGATACACAGTGGCCTATTGCCCAACCTGCCAGACCGGTGGACGGGTGCTAGCCGACAACACCACCAGCCGCTTCCTGAAGTGACCGCCAGTTGATGGTGCACGACACATCGAGTCATCGGTGATCCGTCCCGGCTGCCCGTGTAAATGGCGCATGATGGCGTATGGCAACCGTGTCAAACCTGGGATCGGCACCATCAGCTGTGTCGCCAACACAGCCGTCGCCAGCACTGCCGTCTCCGGCAGGGAACGTCACGTATGACACATACCTGCACATCCCGGAACTGCTCTCGTGCCAGGTTCCTGCGACCGATGAGCACGATGAGTTGTTGTTCGTCGTCATTCATCAGGTCTACGAGTTGTGGTTCAAGCAGATCTTGCACGAGGCCGCGTTGCTCCAGGCGCGCCTGGAGTCCGGTAACGCCCCGGGCT
>JBDSMK010000089.1:0-2890 GCA_039915905.1 Ilumatobacteraceae bacterium | reverse complement strand
CACACGCTGCAACCGCATCACTTATGTAGCCCGACGACGAGTACTCCCCCGGGGCCCGATCGGATGCACCGTGCCCGCGGAAATCGAGCCGCAATACTCGGAACCGCTCGGCGAGCTCGGGAACGATCCAGTCCCATGTACCACCGAAAGATGTGATCCCGTGGAGCAACAGGATCGGCGGCGCTGACGGATCGCCGTCCTCGGCGACGTGAAGTGTGAGCTTGCCGTTGGTGATCTGCACGCCGCAACATTACGGCTGTAGCCCCAATCTCCTCGTACCGCACTCGTTGTGCCGAAGCGACGCCCTGACATGCTGGTGGGGATGACTGGGGACGGACCGCTGAGGATCTACACCGACGGCGCATGCAGTGGCAACCCGGGACCGGGCGGCTGGGCCTGGGCGTCTTCACGTGAGCACTGCGACAGTGGCGGCCACCCCGACACCACCAACAACAAGATGGAGTTGACCGCGGTGCTGGAGGCGATGCGCTCCAACCCGGGCCGGATCATCGTCGTGATGGATTCCACTTACGTGAAGGACGGCCTGGAGAAGTGGTCGACCAACTGGATCCGTAACGGCTGGATGACCAAGGCTCGGGAGCCGGTGAAGAACAAGGAGATCTGGGTTTCGCTGATCGAAGAGCGCGTTCGGCGCGGCGACGAGGTCCGCTTCGAGTGGGTCAAAGGTCATTCAGGCGATCCGCTGAACGACCTAGTCGACGAGTTGGCTGTCGTCCAGCGCGATTCTTTTCGACGCGGCGATGCCGGTGCTCACGGCAGCGGAGGCGGCGGCGCGACCGGCCAGGAAGCAGCCGTTTCCGGATCCTCTGGCCAGGATTCCTCCGGTGCGGGTGCCGGCGGAAGCCTGAGCGATCTACCACTCGACCAGCAGCGAACGGAACGACGCCGCCGGGATGGTCGAATCCCAGCCGGCCATCTGCTCGCCGTGTTCGGACTTCCGCCCGACGGCCTCGGCGGTTGGGACCCCAACCCGACCGCGGCCGATGTACGCCGTCGTCTGCAGGACTGGTTCGCGGCCCAGGCCCTGGTCCATCGCGACCTTCGGATCCTTACCGGGTTGCGCCCCGGCGCTGAACTTGTCGCCGCCGAGGCCTGCCTGAAGGTGGACGTCCCGTACGTAGCGGTGATCGGCTTCCCGGATATGACCCGCAACCTCTCGGAGGGCTCAAAGGCCAACTTCGCCGATCTTGTGGCCCGGGCCGATTCTGTGGTGCAACTGGAGAAGAAATCCCCGATCGACAAGGCCGAGTTCATCAAGGCGATGGGCCGTCGCGACGCGTGGTTGACGAATGCCGCCGACGCTGCGGTGCTGGTCTGGGACGAACGCGACGCACGGTTGCAACGCGCCTTCTCCCTCCTCGACAAGCGCTTCGGCCCGGACCTCTATCTGGTCCGCCCGGACCCGTCTCTCGGCTGACCGCAGCCGATCGTCGTGGCGTTCAGCGCAGATGTGGCAGGACATCGGCGGCGAGGCGTTCCATCTGCTCGGTGTCGTCGAACATCGGGTTGAGCACGATCATCTCCGCACCGGCGACCGCGATCTGTTGCAAACCAGCGACGACCGTCTGCGGGGTGCCGAACACTGCGACGGCCGTCAGATCGGTGGCTCCGTACTGGCCATAGATGTCGTGCAGCGCCGCCGCAGTTCGCGAACGTGCCCGCTCGGGATCGTCGTCGACGGTCACGTAGACCCGCTTGGCGATCCGCAATGTGCCGGGTTCGCGGCCCACGTCGGTAAGGGCCTCGCGCAGGGTTTCGACTTGTTTGATGAATGTCGCGGTGGTGCTCGATCCCGCACCGATGAACCCATCGGCGTGGGCAACGGCACGTCGCAGCGCGGCCGGGTGACTGCCACCGAACCACACCGGCGGACCCGGCCGTTGAAACGGTTTCGGCTCCATCGCCGCGTTGTCGAGTTGCCAGAACCGGCCGGGGAATGTGACCCGATCATCTGCCCACAACGCCCTCATCAACTTCAGGCCCTCGTTGAAGCGGGCTACGACAGTGCTCGCCTCGACATCGAAGGCCGTGAACATCTGCCGCTTGGCGCCGATGCCCAGTCCGACGTCCACTCGGCCCAGGCTGAGCTGGTCGAGTGAGCTGATGCTCTTGGCCAACTGCACCGGATTGTGTTGGGTGGCAACGAACACCGCACAGCCGAGACGAATCCGTTCTGTGCAGGCAGCCGCAAAGCTGAGCACCTCGATCGGCCCGAGCGTAGGTGCGCTGCCAAGCGTCTGCTCCGACGTCCACGCACCGTCGAAGTCGAGCTCCTCGGCCCGCCGCATATGGGCGCGAAGCGCAGCCGGGTTGAACGTGCCGTCGGGAACGTGCTGGGGAATCGAGATCGCGAAGCGCATGGGGCAAGCCGACCATAGTTTCCCAGCCACAGCCTCGTGCACGTGGGGTTCCGACAAGATGGGTTGATGAACGAATGGTGGATCGAGGTGTACGGAGATCCGTGCCGGGAATGCGACTTCAACTGGTCGCAGAGTCCGACGGGTGTGGTGGCATCCGTCGAGGAACTCCCATCCCTCTTCGACGCGGTGCTCGCCGGTACCAGCGGCCGCCAACGCCACCCAGAGTTGTCGTGGTCAGCGAAGGCCTACGTCTTCCACGTGGCCGACAACCTGCGGATCTGGGCGGAACGCCTCGAGGGCATCCGCAGTGGAGCGCCGCCCCAGGTCGCGGCCTACGACGAAAACCATTTGGCATCGGTCCGTCGGTACGAGGAGATGCCCGTGGAGGCGGCGCTGTGGTCGGTGCGCACGGCGGCAGCGGCGTGGTCCGAGGCAATGAGGGCGGCGATCCAATCCGGAACCGTGGTCGACCACCCGGAGCGTGGTGAGCTGACCGCGTCCGAGGTGGT